>JAGLSW010000630.1 GCA_023135565.1 Candidatus Aminicenantota bacterium
GCCTGATGCCCGGACATCTCTTCGACGCGGTGGTGGACCAGGATGGTGACCTGATCGCCGCCTTCCAAAAAGCAGGTGTAAAAATCGCCAACAAAAATAAAATAGTAGATTTTGGGCCTTTAGGCCAGGGGCCCAACGATCTCGACGGCTTTTTCACCCTTTGTTTTTATAAAGGAAACCTGGCAGTGGAAGGTATGGCCGGAAAACTTAAAATATTCCACAAAAACGGCGGCAAATACTTCTGGAAACAAACTATCTGGAAACAGGGGGGGGAATTTTATCATCCCGTTAAAGATGGAAAATTTATAGCCGGTAAATGGTTCTTCTCAGGTCCTGACTCACATCGTATCGGTAAGAATAAGGTAAGAACCTATTACCTCAGGGTTTACAATGAAAAAGGAAAGTATATAAAAAGCCTGATCGAAGAGAAAAAAAGAATAGATAAGCGTATATACATGCTAATAGATTACTTTCTGGATGAATACAAAGACAGTCTTCTATTTATATCTGAATACGAACCGGTGCTGAAAATCATATCACCACAGAGCATGGAAGTAAAAAAAGAAGTGATATTAGAAATGCCCCTTTACTATAAACCCATGCCGGAAAAGAATTACTTTTTAGGTAAAGAATATCTAACCAAGACGCATAGACAGGTTGTGGCAACCTGGGCAGTTTGGAAAACCAATTATTCGCGAATAGAAAGAATTGCAGTCGACGATAATCGCTTGGTG
The DNA here is from genome assembly GCA_023135565.1 of Candidatus Aminicenantota bacterium. Lineage (GTDB taxonomy): Bacteria > Acidobacteriota > Aminicenantia > UBA2199 > UBA2199 > JAGLQA01. Next base: position 735 of record JAGLSW010000630.1, read on the forward strand.
CTGCAAATCCGCACCTGCTCCAAAGATTTGAAAAGATACGCATTACTGCTTTACAATCTCGAAACTTTCAAACTCGACCGTACCGTTATGACCGATGATCTCTTATTGGCTGTCAAAGACGGGAAGTATTATCTATTCGAGAATGGTCATCCCGGCTATGATGACGATGCGGGCGACTTTGTTATCAATATACATCAATTTAAGGAAACCGGGAAAATTGAAAAAAAGTGACCGTTTTTATAATGTAGCTCTACTTGTTCTTGCCCTGGCAATCGTTTTCGTAGTGGTATACAAATTTGTGCTTAACCGGCCCGCCGGGATAGAAAAACCCCGCATCGAAAATCCTCAAGAGATTGCGGTTGCGACTTTAGACGGCGGGAATATAAAACTTTCCGATTTGATAGAAAAAGAAAAAGAGTGTTATTTTTTATTTTTCGAGCTAACCAATTGTCAATCTTGCATTTACAAAGGTGTCGTCGAATTAGAAACGCTGGAAAAAAATGGCAAAAAATGTTTTGGGGCAGCCATTCATGACTGGCCTGATGAGATAAAGGGATGGAGTCATAATTACACGCTTAAAACATTTGTCGTTATTAAAAAGGTCGCTTACTATGAACACATGCATGCCCCTTACCTGCCGGTTTTAATAAAATTCATAGACGGCGAAGTACACAGCTATAAATACATTACTCCCTAAATCGGGGAAACAGGGGGCGGTGCGTGCAAACGTGCAAATTTCAAAGGCACTTTTTCTAATCCTCAGTCTTCTTTTTTCTCATATTTCTATATAAACTCCGCAGGG
>JAGLSW010000631.1 GCA_023135565.1 Candidatus Aminicenantota bacterium
CCCCCAAAAAACTTTTGTTTAGTTCGTCTTTGGCTTTCTCAGCCGGGGTTAATAGGGCGCCCCCGCCGGGGGTTTTTTTGCTTAGCCAGTCGTAGCCCCTTTCTTCTAATTCTAAGGCTAACTCTTTTCCGCCGGACTTGACGATCCTGCCGCCGGACAACACATGAACAAAATCAGGTTTTATATAGTTGAGCAGCCGCTGGTAATGGGTGATGACAATAACTGCCCTGTCGGCGTGCATAAACCGGTTGACGCCGGAAGATACGATTTTTAAAGCGTCTATGTCTAAACCGGAATCGGTTTCGTCTAAAATAGCCAGTTCAGGCTGCAAAACCGTTAACTGCAAGATTTCATTGCGCTTCTTTTCACCGCCGGAAAAACCTTCGTTCACCGACCGGTGCAGCATCTCCGGGTCCATGCCGATCTCTTCCATATGCTTTTCCAACAGGTTATAAAAATCCATGGCGTCGAGTTCTTCCAGGTTCCTGTGCTTGCGGACAGCGTTTAAGGCGGTGCGTAAAAAATAGGAGTTCTTTACGCCGGGAATCTCCACCGGGTACTGGAAAGCAACGAAAATTCCCTCCCGGGCGCGCATTTCCGGTTCTAATTCCAGCAGGTTTTTGCCTTTGTAGAGAATTTCGCCTTTGCTGATTTCATAATCCTCCCGGCCGGCCAGGACCTGGGTCAGGGTGCTCTTGCCGGAACCGTTGGGTCCCATGATTGCATGTACTTCGCCGGGCTGAACCGAAAGATTTATGCCTTTTAAGATCGGTTTACCGGCGATGTCTACGTGAAGATTTTTTATTTCTAACATTTTTTACCTCCAGGCTTTTCTTGCCTCCGGCGGTGGGGGGGCGTTTTTGAAAAATTGCCCCCCTCAACCCCCCAAAAAACTTCTGTTTAGCCGCTACGCGGCAATCGAGAGCACCACTCATCATTCATAACTCATCTCGATCACTATACACAGGGCACAAAAGATACACCGATCAAGGGGTCCTCCTCGATCCCGTCCTTCTCTTTGAAATAACGGTACATGCGCTGGAAAAAATTACCCACAGGCGCTGCCGCTATACCACCTTCCTTCATCTGCGCAAAAAGCTCCTTGGGAAATTCCCTGGGCGCAGCCGTAATAATAACCCGGTCAAAAGGTGCAAACTCAGGCCAACCATCCCGGCCATTACCTACCCTGAAATTTATGTTACTGTAACTAAGTTCCCCGGTCAACATCCGCTTCGCCCTCTCTCCTAATTCGGCTATCACTTCTATAGTATATACCTGTCGGGCTATCTCAGCCAATACAGCAGTCTGATAACCACAGCCGGTGCCGATTTCCAACACTTTCTCGCCACCCTTTAAACGCAGCAGCTCCGTCATGTACGCGACAATATAAGGCTGCGAAATCGTCTGACCCCTGCCGATAGGCAATGGGCCATCATAATAACTGCGACTCTTCTCAGCAGCAGGCACAAATACATCACGGGGCACTGCTAACATAGCTGCCAATACTTTTTCGTCTCTTATTCCACGGCTGCGCAACTGCTTGCTAACCATTTCACGACGCTGCATTTCAAATTCTTTCGTCATTTATCAATTTTCCTCCAAACCCACTACGTAGGGCGGTAAAATATAATTCTAATACATAAGTTTTTTGTTTTCAAGTAAATAAAGCCGCTAAACTCATTTTTCTGCGGGCTTGCTAATACCGCTCTATGTTGGTATAATTGATTCATGAAGATTTTAACAACGATTTTAATTTTTGTTATTATTATTTTTCTCACCTTTTCCATTATGACAAAAAAAAGCCTCAGCGACGATAACTTCGACCAGGAAAATATCGCATCCGAAACGCCGGGCTTCGACAAGACCACCGCTAACTACATGGGAACCGAGGAAGAAGAAGACCCTATGTATTCCGATCCCGATATCTTCTTGAGAAAATTAGAACAAAAAAAATTACCTCCACTGACGGGGAAAGAAAAAATCGTCTGGTCCTTTAGATTGGCCCAAACACACCAATTCCTATGATAAAAAAATACCCCTGGCATTTTGTCTATTTGATTTTTATAATCCTGGCCCTTACCAATATATTCCAAAAATTAGATTGGAAATTCCCTACAGACGGTATCCGCTGGGAAAGCAAACCGGAGGGGCTGATTTGCACTAAAGCTCCCCGGGGCAGCGTGATAAAAAAAGACGATATCCTCATTTCGGTAAATAATTTCGTGGTGACAAACCATATCGACCTGCTCAGGGCCATCGGTAATAAAAAACTCTGCCACTACGAATACGAAAGAGATGAACTTCTAAAAACCGCCGGGGTGGATATTTCTTATAAATATACGCCTATCTCATATTATATCCTGGTTTTTTCCGGGTTGATCCTTATCCTGCTCACCCTCAGGGTGCTCAACACCGCCCTGAAACAAAAAAAACGCCTCTCACCACCTCCTCTCTACTACCTGTTAGGCTTGAGTTTTGCCGGTTTCCTGATTTTTTCACCCACGGGAACCTATAACGCCAGCGACTATATCTACCTATTTTTAGAAAAGGTTTCTTTTATTTTTTTCCCGGTGCTGCTGCTCCACTACTCCCTCTACTTTCCCATAAAATCCAGCGTGCTGCGGAAAATGAAAACAGGATTCATTAATATCGCCATCTACCTGCCCCCGGCAGCTATCCTGATCCTCAATTTTCTTTTCCTGATCAACAACCTGATCGAACCGCACCCGGAAACCTTGACATTAACCATTAACTATTTTAGAAAAATTTCCCTGCATTACTTTGCTTTTTACCTTTTCCTGGCCCTGATTTTTTTCTTAAACTCAAACCTGAAGATGCTGCTCAAAAGAAAACAAAAAAAATTCCTCTTCCCCCTGATCGGTATTTCGGCCAGCATCGTTTCGATGCTCATCTCCAGCTTTATCAGGTCTACCGCCAATGTTTCCGCCAACCTGATTTTGTTTTTTATCGTATTACTGCCTCTAAGCCTGACCTACTACTTAGGGCGGCGCCGTTTCACCGATATCGAAAATATCATCACAAAAACGGTCTCTTTATCTTCTATTTTGCTATTCATATTCGGCATCTATTTTTTCCTGAGCAGCGACATTATGCAAAATCGCCTGATGGGAATTTTCTGGTCCATAGCCACTATCCTCACCGCCGGACTATTGTTCAAACCCATCGAAGAAACAGTGCTGACCTATTTTAACAAGATCTTTTTTAAGAGCGCTTTTAACTTCAAAAAGAAATTAAAAGAATTGATCCAATCCCTGCCCACGGAAAGAGACATTTTCTCGCTTTCAAAAAACTTTCTAAATACGGTAAATAAAGGTTTTCAACTGCAGCACAGCTCTTTTATCATTCACTACCGCAAGAATGTCTTCTTTGCCCACCCGCAGAAAACAAAAATCAATTTGTCGAAAACTTTCCGCGGTGACCTGTTCAGGAGAGATAACATCATTTTTTTCCCGCCGGAAGAATTTAAAAGACGATACCCCAAAGACTACAAAATAATGAATGAATTAAACTGCTGTCAATTTCTTCCTTTAAAGACCCCGGACAGGTTGATCGGGATGGTGGCTTTCGGTCTCAAGCAGGACAATACCTATCTTTCGGTGGAAGACTGGGATTTACTTTTCAGTATCAGGTCTTCATTGAGTTTATCGGTTGAGAACGCCTTCTTATATTCGGAGCTGCGCATCCAGATTAATGAAATAAGCCTATTAAAAGAGTTTAATGAAAACATTATCGAAAACATCAATTACGGATTAGTGGTGTTATCGAGTCTCAATATCATCCAGACCTGGAATAACGTAATGGAAATGAAGTTCGAAATCCCGGCAGCGGAAGCGATCAACAAAAACGCGCAGACAGTTTTCAACCACAGCTTGTGGAAAAAAATATACGAGAAAAAGCAGGGCGTCTCCGCCATAAACAACATAAAAATCAAAATCGCTGAGAATGAACTTATATTTAATATTTCTATTTCTCCCCTCAAAGACGACAGCGGTAAAATAGTGGGCACCATCCTGGTGTTTGAAGATGTGACTGAGAAGGTCTTTATCCAGGAACAGTTGATCACAGCGGAAAAGATGGCTTCTTTAGGGATACTTTCCGCCGGTATTGCCCACGAAGTAAATACGCCTTTGACCGGTATTTCCTCTTATTGTCAACTTATACTGGATAATCCCAACGACCCTGAAAATATCGAATTAACCTTTAGAATCCAGGAACAGGTCAAAAGGGCAAACCGGATAATCAGGACCCTGTTGGATTTTTCGAGACAGCAGGGCGAAAAACCCGAGGAACTCGATTTGAACAAAGTGATCGACACGAGTATCTCCCTGGTGGAACACAAATTTAAGAAAAAGGACATAGCTCTAAAGAAAGAATATAATTTTACCCGCAAAATGTATGGCTATTCTACCCGGCTGCAGCATTTATTTATCAATTTGCTGATCAATGCCAGCGACTCCGTTGAAAACTCCAAAGGCGTGGTTAATATCCAGGGCATGGAGACGGAAGAAGACCTAATTATCGAGATCGAAGATAACGGCAGCGGCATAGCTCCCGGCGACCTGGCGAAAATATTCGATCCTTTTTTTACAACCAAAGACCAGGGTAAAGGCACCGGGTTAGGTTTGTCCATCAGCTACAACATCATCGAGGAGCACTACGGCGACATTACAGCTAAAAACGCCGTTGATAAAGGCACTATTTTTACTATTACGTTTCCCAAACAAAGTCCCTTAAGGAGTATGAAAATATGAGAAAAAAAATCATTCACCTAATAGATGACGAGAGCATTATACACGATATTTTCAAAAGAATATTCAAAAAGGACGAATACAGGCTGATTATTTCCGAAAATAAAAGCCAGGCTAAAACCAACCATTTCCCGGATGTGGATGTGGTGATAATGGATTTAATGATACCCGGCACCAATGGGCTGGAGATATTCAAAGAGCTAAAAAAAGACGACCCGGAAATAAAAGTGATCTTTTTAACTGCTTTCGGCACCATCGAATCGGCTATAGAAGCCATGAGGATGGGCGCCTTAGATTATATCCAGAAACCTTTTAGTAATGTAGAACTGGAATTTAAAATCAACCGCGTCATCAAAGAAAACAGGGTCAAAGAAGAGAACGTGCAGTTAAAAAAGACCCTGAACCAGAGATTCTCTTTCAAAAATATCATCGGCAAGAGCCACAACCTGAAAAAAACCTTAGACATCGTGGAAAGCGTGGCTAAAACCAGTTCAACGGTGTTAATAACCGGGGACAGCGGCACAGGCAAGGAGTTGATCGCTAAAGCCATATACCAGCACTCGGAACGGAGAAACCATCCTTTTTTCTCACTCAATTCCAGCAATATCCCCCCTACTCTTTTCGAGAGTATGCTTTTCGGGCACAAGAAAGGGGCTTTTACCGGGGCGGACAGCGATAAGAAAGGGATTTTCGAAGAAGCGGATACAGGGACGATTTTTTTCGATGAGATTGCCTCCTTAGGGGACGAAACGCAGATGAAAATCCTGAGAGTGTTACAAGAAAAAGAATTTCAACCCTTAGGCACTAATAAATCTCTCAAAGTGGATGTACGCATCATCGCAGCCACCAATGCGAACCTGAAAGAGAAAGTAGATAATAATGAATTCAGGGAAGATTTATATTACCGGCTCAATGTAATCAACATCAATCTTCCTTCTCTCAAGGAGCGCAGGGAGGATATCCCGCTGTTGGCGGAGCATTTCCTGGACAAGTACGTCAAAGAGAATAAAAAAGAGATCAAAGGTATGGACGGCAAATTTTTGCAATATTTGATGGACTATAACTGGCCCGGCAATGTGCGTGAGCTTGAAAACACCATACTGCGGTCTGTGATTCTTTCCACCTCGGACACGTTGAGTTCCGATTTGCTGCCCCGGGAGATCGTGGGCATGTCTAAAAATGAAGCAAAAAAAGGTAATTTTTATGAAAAAGTGGATGAATATAAACGGGATTTGATACTGGAATCCTTAGATAAGCACAACTGGGTGCAGAAAAGCGCTTCCGAATATTTAGGCTTAAAGCCCACCACCTTATCTGAATTGATGAAGAGGTTAAATATACAGAAATGAGCAAAATAAAACTACAAAAAGCAGTGCAGTCCGCGGGTATCGACAGTAGACGAAAGATCAGGCAGTCGATCCACGAAGGAAAATTTAAAGTGAATGATAAGGTAGTCAAGGATCCCAATTTTTTAATAGACCCGGCGCTTGACGCGGTCAGGTTGAAAAACAAAAAATTGGATATCAAGCCCGAAGCCACCGCTTATTTTATCCTGAACAAACCCTACGGTGTTATTTGCACACTCGATGATCCCCAGGGCCGGCCCACCATCAAAGAATTTATCACGAAGATAAAGGAGCGGGTTTACCCTGTGGGCAGGCTGGATTACAATTCCGAAGGGTTGATATTGCTGACCAATGACGGCGAACTGACCAATTTTATTATATCGCCGCGCAACCAGATCCCCAAGCTGTACCTGGTGAAGATAAAGGGAACTTTAAAGGAAGCGGAAGCGGAGAAGTTGAAGTCGAAAGGGATATTTATGGATGGAATCAGGGTAAAGCCTTTAAAGATCGACTTTGTCCGCAAAACCGGGAAGGACAACTCCTGGTTGAATGTAGCCATAATCGAGGGTAAAAAACACATTTTAAGGAAGATGTTTAAATATTTGGGGCACCCGGTAGAGAAGCTGAAGCGCACGGCTATAGGCACTTTCAAGTTGAAGAAGCTGCCTCCGGGGCACTGGCGCGAGTTAACTGAAGAAGAGGTGGCCCAGTTCAAAAAAGAATATAATTTTAAGACTGAGATAGATTAATTTTTTCAAAGAAACCCCGGAAAGATTTTCGCTGATTCGGGAATACCTCCGCCAATTCAGCTTGAATTAGAATTTGATTAAAAAATTTCGGGGTAACTCCAGGATAATAAAATCATTGATTTTTTGTTTTTAATATGCTACAATTCTACAATGTTAATGGCTAGTTTAAATTATGACACATTTTATAAAAATTTTCAGCAGTCTATCCACACGTTTTCTACAGGTTTTTATTATAAATCAGGAGGTTCGATGATCTATGAGTTTACTAAGAGTTTTACGCAAAAAAATTTTCCTATCAGTTTATTTTTAAGTAAAAATCCAAAGAGGAAAAATGGATTTAGCAATATCTATTAAAAGGAGGAAAAAAATGAGAAACAAAATGCAAATGGTTTCCGCACCATTTATTGTACTAATGTTTTGTGTATCGTTTGCGTTACTTTGTTCAGCTGACGATGTTATTACTTTTGAAAGAAATCCGGAATATATTTACGGCACAGGAAGTGGAAAGACGAAAAAAGAGGCACAAGAAGCTGCCCGGAATGATCTTATCGCTTCTGCCCTTGCTGAAACACAAGCAGCCCACTCCCATTTAAGGTCAAAACCGATTATCACTTCTGAAATGGCAAAATCTTTTAATCTGCCTAAAATATCTCCATTTACCAAAAAAAAAAAAGGAGGAAAGGTTCTTGTTGCCCTTCGCCTGAAACGGTCCAAATGGAAAGAAATTATAGATCGCCATGAAAGGGTCCTGAGGTCAGAATTGACGGCTGAATTTGGGAATTCGGTGCTCAATGATGAAAAAACCAGTTTAGACCGCCTGAATGTTGCAGTTGCTATTCTTTCCCGGCTTCATAGCGAGGGTCTTTATTCCTCCTTGACAACAACCAAACAGGAATCGGTTTTATTTTCCGATTCCATCATAAAATGGATCAAAAAACATCTGTCCTCAATTCAAACGACAGTGAATCTTGATAAGAACTTTATCGATGATGATTCTGTATTGGAAATCAGTTTTCTTTCGGCTGATGGAAAACCCATAGGGTCTCTCCCTCTTTCAGCCAAATGGGAAGCCCCTGAAATAGAAACAGAGGAAGAGATATACCAGACGGATTCTAAGGGGATCGTCTCTCTTAAAATTCCCAATGACTCTGACCTCAAAGATAAATATGTTACCCTCGTTCTGACGCCCGCTTTTTCCAAACAAAGTGATGAGGCCCCGTTTCTTAAATCCTTAGACAAGACCCATGACTGGGAATTTCAATTCCGTCACTTTACGGATATAAAGAAATTCTTTATAAATGAAATAGAAATACCAGGGGGAGAATTCACTGCCGGTGCGGTTGAACAGGACAAACGTGCCGAAATGGATGAGGATCCAAGAGAAGTAACAGTCGGTGCTTTTTATATTGACAGGTTCCCTGTCACCAACGCTCAGTACCGTGTTTATCTTGAAGACAAAAAAATACCCGAATCCGAATACCCTGATTTTTGGGATGATTCCGATGCAGGCACGGAGAATCATCCTGTAGTAGGGGTTTCATATAAAGAAGCCCTGGCCTATGCCGGATGGCTCAATGAACTTTTTGATATAAAAAAACGTCTCCCCACTGAAGATGAATGGGAAAAAGCAGCTCGCGGCGGCGCAGAAAGCATTTATCCCTGGGGTGATGAGTCACCAAAAGATAATGTCCGGGCCAACTATAACGGAAACGGCCGTTATGACGGCACATCCCCTGTGGGCAGTTTTAAAAACGGCGTAAATGCCTTTGGATTATTTGATATGGCCGGTAATGTTTGGCACTGGACATCAACTCCTTATGTGGAGGAATCCGGTGAAGGGGCGTCAAAGATAATTGTCAAGGGCGGGTCATGGATGGATGGACCCAATGAACTTCGAGTTTCAAACCGCAAAGAGCTTGATCCTTCACAACAGTATGGAGATGTTGGATTCAGGCTTGTAAGGGAGGATTAAATGAATAAAACTAAACAACTTACGTATATCGGTGTATTATTTTTAATACTGGTTTTTTTGGTTTCATGTGCAACAACAGGCAAGAAGAGAACCGGAAAACTAACGATACTGGACAAGGGTATTTCTGCCTGGAACAAGCAGAAACCCGAAGCAGCACGCCATTATTGGTCACAGCTTAAAGATATAAAACAAAGGCTGGCTTATATCGGCTATATCGATCAATATAAAAAGACGACAACAGACCTGGATGATATTGTGGCTTCTCCTCCAAAAAAGGAATCGAAATACCTTTCTGCATATAGGACATTACACAAAACCTATGCCTCTTTTCCAGCGACACTGATAGTCCCCAAAAAGACCGCCAAAAAGATGGCTGTTATGGCATCCGGTCGTACAAGAGCGCTGCTTGACAAAAATAAAATCGATATGGCCCAGAAAATCATCACCCAGGCTACAGAGCTCTATGGTCAAACAAAACAAACAAAACCCCTTTTAACTGAAATTGAAATCCTGACCGAGTATAAAAATACGGAAAAGGCTATCGATTCAAATATCCGGAAAACCCGTTCCATTGAAAATTTTTACGATAAAATAGATGGGTATGAGCGTGTGATTATCTCTATTAGAAAGGATAGGGAAGAACTCAAGAAAAGGGCTGATGATGCGGATCTGGAGGAGAGTAAACCCATAGCTTACATAGATTCCAGGCTAAAGAAAAAAAGCCAGAGAGTCCGTCTTGAAATGAAACGAACACTGCGGGAACGTCAATATTCCTTTAAGGATCGTATCGGTGAAGAATTTGCCCGGGTTCCTGAAGGGGGCAAGCTTGGCTCCATGTCCCTCAAGGAAACCCTTGCCTTTCAAAAAGAGATCAAATCCAATATAGAGACAGCATACAAAGAAATGGAGGCGTTCAACCGCAGGTATCCGTCGGTCATTGACAAAAAAATGCTCCGACAGGTGGAGGCACAGAAAAAAACCCTTGACGGCAAAATCGCCCAAGTAGAACGTGAAATTAGGACTGCAAGAGATATTGCCAGCCGTGGCAGACCCGTTTTTCCTTTAATGATCGGGCTTTTTAATCCTGAAAAAGGCGGGAAAAAGGGCAATAAAAAAAGTCGGCCGGCCCATCTCAGGGGAACAATTAAGGGAAATTCTCATTACTGGTGGGGTATGGTTTCCATTCCCAAAAAAAAGCTCAATGATCTGGTCATTACCATGAAAGATAACAGACCCATCAAGGTCTTTGGAGAAAATACGAAATCCGGGAGACGGATCAAAAACCTGGGTGATCTGGTCAACCGCAGTTACAAAACCGGGTATTCATGGCCCGTTTTGAACGCCGGCAATCAGCTTCCTTCGGGCAAATATTACATTGTGGTCCCAAAAGGGACAAAGCTGAAGTATGAGGGTGAGGCTGTCATTTACAGTTCATTTATAACGAGGATGCGCTAATGGTAATTAAAAAGAAAAAGATTATTATAATAGGTATCGTCGGTATCGTGATTGCCGGGCTTGTCATGCTGCTCTTTTTCCCCTGGGAAAAAGCGCCGGAGGGAATTGTTATCGGGTCGTCAAATCTTCCCGACTCACTGAACCCGATTCTTGAACAAAACACTCCGGCACTCGATGCCAATGAACTTGTTTTTGATGGACTTGTCAATTTTGAAGTTGATCCTGAAAGTGGAAAAATAGGCTCTGAGTTTGCTATCGCAGAGAACATTGAACAGGACCCCGAGACAAAGAAGATATACACAGCAACCCTGCGCCAGGTAAATTGGCATGATGGAACTCCGGTAACGGCAAATGATGTGGTCTTTTCTTACAAAGCCTATGTCGAACCCGCCAACAAATCCCCCAAACGGGAATATCTCCTCTCTTTTATCGAGGATGTAAAGGCGATCGACCATAAAACAGTTCAACTTATATTTCGAAATCCCATTCCCCCTTTTCGTGCATACCCGATATTAACCTTTAAAATTATTCCCGAGACCTATAATGGGAAAAAACTTGCCTTCAATCTTCGCTCCGGGGAGAATGAACGATTATTTGCAGTTCAACCGATTGGCACAGGCCCCTTTAAGCTGGCCTCCTGGGAGATTGGAAAGTGGCTGAGCTTTAGCGCAAATCCGGGTTATTTTAAGCGCGTCCCTGCTGCCGGCACCCTGATCATCAGGAAATCCATCGATCCTGTTATACGACTCAATGAATTCAGGAAAGGACGAATAAACCTGATTCTTGAAACATCACCACTGGACCGCCCAAAAATCGAAGGCATATCGGGTGTCGATATCAATTGGTATATTCCCTATGCATTCTATCAAGTGGTCATTAATTCAAACTCTCCGTTATTCAACAATGTTTTTGCCCGCCAGGCGCTTTCCACTTGCCTTGACAGGTCTACCCTTGTTCCCAACGTCACAGACAGGAAAAATACTGTTCTCAATTACGGTCCTTTCCCCAGTAACCTGTTTACCCTGAATATGAAGGAATACAATATCGATCCCCTGGAAGATACAATGTCGTATGATATTGCCAGGGCACAAAAACTGGCTGTGTCCGGGGGGATAAATGAAAAGGGCGCCATCCTTTTATACCCCGATTCATTGGGTGAATTCGGCAGACAGTTATCTGAGGGCCTGGTCAAACAATTTGCCAAAATCGGTTTAACCGTTACAGCCAAAAGAACAGGAGACCAGGTGTTCAACCGCCTTGTCTTCGTAGAGAAAAACTATGAGCTTGCGCTTATTTATTGTGACGGTTTTGATAACCTGTATTCAGATTTAGACAAATGGTATCGCTCGGATGGCATGTATAACATTTCCGGTATACGGGACCATAAACTGGACAAGTTGTTTGAAACCTGGAACAAAACCGTTATCATGCATAACTGGACAAACGTAACCCGGCAAATTCATGACCGGATTTTATCCAATGCTCCTGCAGTCTATCTGTGTACCCTTGAAAAGGATGTATATTCCCGCAATATAAAAAACATTGTCATTTCTTCAGACAATCCGTTTCTTTCGGCTGAAAACTGGTCATTGGCAGGTTTATAAATTGAGATTATTACGATTTTTTGTCTATGAATTCCTCTTTCGAGGCATTTTGTTCGCCGTTTTGGGAACAATGGGGCTTGTATCCTTGTATTTTCTCTCCATTGGCGTACCCATTGAAAAATATGCGGACGCGGGTTATTCATTTTTCCTGCTTTTAACCGGTTCCACTGATTTTTCAATGGCAAATCCCGGTTACAGTGCATCTGCCATCATCATGTCCGGAGCAGGAATTACACTGCCGCTTGCCCTTATATCACTGGTTATTCTTGTACTTATCGCCTTGTCGGTTGCCGCGATTTCAACAACAACCGAGTATCTTGAGAAAAAACACGGGAACAAAATAATACCCAAATTACTAACATTCGGAAAAGCCGTTTCAATTTTGCTGGCAGCCATTCCATTATTTGTCGGTTTCTGGGTATTTGGAGAAAAATATGGGAACAATGCCCCGTTTTTGCTGATCGCTTTCATTACCATCACCCTTGGAGGACTGGGGTGGGACGCTTCCCGATTTTTATTGATAGATATGCAGCGCCAGATGGGTACCACCCACACCATGGTATTCAGCACATTGGGACTTCCGTTGGGCAGGTTGTTTCCCCTTCCGGGCACATTCTCAGGATATCTGCTCTCATCAAGTTTTCCCAGGTTTATACCTTATCTTGCCGGAAAAGTTCCGGCGATTATCGGAGGGGTCACCATTGCTGAAATCATTTTTTCTTTCCCGGGCCTGGGAAGTACCCTGTTGGATGCGCTTCTTGCCCGAAACACCGATCTTCTCATTGCCAGTGTGTTTATACTGCTCTGCGTAAACGCGGTTGTCACGTTTATTGTCAAGACGGTCTTATTCTTTTTGTATCCGAGGTTATATGAAAAAGCTATTTAAATATCTGCAGAACTTCTGCATAATTATCCTGGTATTACCATTTCTTGTTGTCTGGGTGCCTTCAATCTTGGATGGTTTTCTCACAGGTCTTTCGCCTGCCTATCGTTCGTCCCTGGTTCTTTCATTCCAACAGCTGTCCATTACCCTTTTGGCCACACTGTTGTTTGCGGCATTAATTACACTAACCCTTGGATACATCAGCATATTGTGGTCGGCCATAGGTAAAATTATCGCAGCGGTTCTTGAGGCGATAGAATCCGTTCCCGCCATATTGATCGTCCTTTTTAGTTATGCACCGGCAGCGAGATATCTTGCCAGTCACTCTGAGGCTTCTTCTTCTGCTGTTTCTCTCATGATCTTCATTTTTGCTGCAACTCTGACAATCCTGCCGGAATCGATACGGGGAATCACCCTACCGCTGGGTGAATTATATTACCGGAAATACAGCCTTTCTTTCCGGTCATACGGGTTCAGACGAAGTAAAATACTTGCCGTACTCATGAGAACAGATGTCATGCGCCATGCTTTTAAACGAATCGCCGCGGGGATTCTCCTGAAAATACTTGTTTTGGATTGTTCATTCGGTTTTATCATCCAACTGGGTTTCGGCAGTTATGGGACACCGGCACATGCAAGTCCAGGCGCCTTAATTGCTGCAAACCGTGATGCCCTTTTCCAGGGAGGATATCCTCTCCTTTTTTGGCTTCCGGTTCTGCCCCTTGTGATGATAAGCATTGCATTTCTTATTACCCTTACAAACAATAAGGAGAATGAAAAATGACATCATATCCGCTGACACTCGAAAACTTTTCAGTCACCCTTTTTGACAGAACCCTTTTTAATATCGATTCCTTTATACCTGAGCCCGGAACGTCAACCGCAATAACAGGTATGACCGGTACAGGCAAGTCAGTTCTTCTCCGTGCATTGGCAGGATTGCTGCCTGCCTATCCGTTTAAACTGACCGGTTCGATAAAGCTGAATGGATTTTATGCCTACCGGGATGGTGTCAAAACCAACTATAAAACCTGGAACCAAATCAGGCAAAAAGGAATTGTGTTTGTTCCTGCAGAAAGTGCCCAGGTCATGAACCCATCCCTTTCCCTTGAACAGAACCTGAAGCTTCTTGCACCGGAGTCCCGTGACCTCATTGAACAAAGACTCAATGAGTATTTTGGAATAGACTTTAAAAAATTTGCCAGGTTCTACCCTGACGAAGTTAGCGGAGGTGAACTCCAGCGTATAACACTGATGATTCTCCTCTCGAGACAGGGAGGCCTGCTTTATTTAGACGAACCGACCGTTAACCTGGATCGCAACCTTCGCAAACGGTTTATCCAATTTCTCAACGAAGAAGTACTCACCCAAAAAGACAAAACCATCCTGATGGCAAGCCATGATATTGACTTTGTCCGAGCGCTTTCCATGGATACAATCATAGCACTTGAAGATGGTCAATTTAAATACCTGGATGCCCTTCCCGAAAGCTCCGGGTATGAAAAACCAAAGCCGAAAGAAATCACAGGCCCGGGACTGGAGCTTCAAAAAGTATCACAACATTACA
>JAGLSW010000632.1 GCA_023135565.1 Candidatus Aminicenantota bacterium
CCTCCGGCACCACCACGTGGGCTTGCCTCCGGCGGCCCCTGCCGGCGAGGCCAAACTTTTGAAAAGTTTGATCAAAACTTTTGATAATTAAAAGCAAAAACGCTGCTTGCCGCGAAGCGGCTCATAGGCTCCCCGCGCCGCGGGGCCACGCGAGTGGGGTTTAAAATCAACGCAAAACATCTACCCCGATTTTACCCAGACCGAGGCCGGTTCCTTTACCGATGTGAAGGTGTTCGGCGAGCTTTAAAAATGGGATAAATTCGGCTGCTTCACCAGCAAACTCTATCCAGCCCGACACTCCCCCCATACTGATATTTTTTTCCTGCCGATAAGAAAAACGATCCTGATGCTGCCAGAAAATATTTTCGCCTGCTTTTTTTACCCGCCTGGCTTTATCGATCAGGGCGCTCAAATCCACAAGATCAGGACCACCGCAGTAAAAAGCAGATAGCAGTTGCAGCCGGCGCAGCAAATTAACCGCCAGCATCTCGAAAGTGAGATGTTTTTGGAACTGACCGCCGAACTTAATGCGCATCGGTGTTTCCAGGATTATTTTTAGAGTTTCATGTTTTACATTATTTTGTTTTTGCCTCCGGCGGTCAGGGGACTCTTTTGAAAAACCGCCCCCTGAACCCCCACAAAACTTCTCATTATTATCGATCATTAGAACATCGGAACCTTTAAAAACAGGAAAAACACGCTGCACTCTTTTCTCTACCGGATCGTAGATATTCTGGCCGGATACCTGAACCCGTTCAACTGCAAAGGGGCTTCTATTTTTGCCGATGCCTCTTTTGCCGATCTGCTCAAACGCCAGGATAAAATAAGAGATATATTCCACGGCGCTGCCCACCAGGGTGAGAAAGAAGTGGATTTTATCGTTTTCCGGGTATTCTAACCGGTACTTATCCGGCACGAAAATAATAAAAGGGTGGGGCGCTTTTTCGATATTTTTTAGAATCGTATTGCTGCCGGTATTGTGGCTTTCGAATACCTGTGCATAGAGGCATTTGTCCCGGATCAGGCACTCTTTGCAATCTTTGGTTTTAAACGCGCAGGTCAGGTCTTTAAGGGCTTTTCCTAAAGCGCCGCGAAAGACATTGCCTTTAAAGGGGGGAAAGAAAATGGTTTTTTCCGGCGCCAGTACGAAATCGGACACAGCGAAACGGAGTTTTTCCAGTACTTCATTCATGGTTTTATAATACCACAGCGGAGGGGAAATTACTAACCCATTACTCCAACAACTCTATCCCCTATCAAGCGAGGTAACAGTTCTGAGGTTGATCCAGGTTTAGAAATTCCAGTGAGTGAAAAAGTCGCAATCCCCTATCAAGCGAGGTAACAGTTCTGAGGGCAACATCGAAAGCAGTATCACCACTACAGGAAAGTCGCAATCCCCTATCAAGCGAGGTAACAGTTCTGAGAATACAACACTCTTTTGCTTAGTCTGGAAGATTTTTTGTCGCAATCCCCTATCAAGCGAGGTAACAGTTTTGAGCAGCGAAGTCGACTCCACGATCACTACTTCCACTGGGTCGCAATCCCCTATCAAGCGAGGTAACAGTTCTGAGAGAGCCCAAGATTTTAAAAGCCCTTGGCAAAAAGTCGCAATCCCCTATCAAGCGAGG
>JAGLSW010000633.1 GCA_023135565.1 Candidatus Aminicenantota bacterium
CGGCAGGGGCCGCCGGAGGCAAAGAGGCTGGGTGCGCCGCACCCCCGTCGGAGGCAAAAAATGAATAATTACTACGTCATTAAATATCTCGACCAGCGCCGGTGGGCGGAGTTCGTATCGAATCATTCGCAGGGG
Source organism: Candidatus Aminicenantota bacterium (assembly GCA_023135565.1). Classification (GTDB taxonomy): domain Bacteria; phylum Acidobacteriota; class Aminicenantia; order UBA2199; family UBA2199; genus JAGLQA01. The sequence continues at coordinate 136 of JAGLSW010000633.1, forward strand.
AACATTTTCCAGACCCCGGAGATGTTCGACGTGTTTCGCGCCACTAAAAACAACGAACCGGTTTTAACCGCCCTTTTAGATAAAAAAAACAACGTTATAGAAGGTCTCTCGGTTTCGTTGATCCAGCGCGAATACAGCGGCGCTGCCGGTAGATTAACCGCCCGTGCCATCATCCAGGGCGGCCCCCTAATGCGTGAAAACAACCGAGAAAAAGAGTTAACCGGGCTGTTGCTGCGCCATTATAACCGGGAAATAAAAAGAAAAGCCATCTACTCCCAGTACAGGAATTTTTGGGAACAGGCGGATAGTATCCCGGTTTTTAGGGAGCATGGTTATACCTATGAAGAACATCTTAATCTCCACATCGACCTGACCAAAAGCGAAGAGCAGTTGTGGCGGGAAGTCAGTTCTAAAAGGAGAAATGAAATTCGCCGCGCTAAAAAAGAGGGCACCACAGTCAAAGAGTTGACCCGGGAAACTGAAATAAAAGAAGCTTATGAAATTTTAAAAGAAGTATACAGCCGGGCGCGGCTGCCGCTGCATGACCGGTCGCTCTTCAACGCCGCTTATGACATTTTATTTCCTAAAGGAAACATTAAGTTTTTCGGCGCTTTTTATGAAAAAAAGCTTATCGGCGTCATCGTGGTTTTGTGTTATAAAGACCGGGTTTACGACTGGTATGCCGGCAGCCGGCGGGAATATTACAAAAAATATCCCAACGATCTTTTGCCCTGGGAAGTTTTTTTGTGGGCCAAAAAAGCCGGTTACAAACTTTTCGATTTCGGAGGCGCCGGGAAACCCGGCGTACCTTACGGCGTTCGGGATTACAAAAAGCAGTATGGCGGTAGTTTCGTTAATTTCGGCAGGCATGAGAAGGTGCACAAGCCCCTGCTCATGAAAGCCGCCAAATTAGGTTTAAAACTGTGGCAAAAAATCAAGTAAAAGACAAGACCAAACGCATATTAATCGACATCGGGCATCCCGGACATGTCCACCTGTTCAAAAACTTCTTCTTCGAGATGAAGGAACGGGGGCATTTCCTCCTAATAACCGTAAAAGATATCCCCGCAGCCAAACAACTGCTGGGCACCTATGGCATGGAATATATCGATATCGGCGGCAAACCCGCCACAATCATGGGCAAGTTAGTAAACCAGTTAAAATTCGATTGGAGGCTGAGTAAAATAGTACGCAAAAACAAAATAAACACCGGCGTAGGCAGCTCCATCACCCTGGCCCATGTGTCGAAAATTTCTCACATGAAATCTTTTGTCTTCGACGATGATGACGCCTCCATACAACCGCTTTTTGCAAAATTTGCCCACCCCTTTGCCGACTACTTAATTTCCCCCGATGCCCTGGCCCATGAGCGAAAAAAGAAGAATCATATCGTGTATCCCAGTTACCATGAGCTGGCCTATTTGCACCCCAACCGTTTCAAACCCGACCTCACAGTCCTAAAAGAGGCGGGTTTAAAACCGGGCGACACATTCTTCGTGATGCGGTTTAATGTGTTTAAAGCCCATCATGATGTGGGCGTCACCGGTCTCACCAAAGAACAGAAATTAGAATTGGTGCACATTTTAGAAAAAAAAGGAAAAGTATTCATCACCACCGAAGCAGGGATCGAAGCGGAACTCAGCCCTTACCGGCTGCCCGTTTCTCCGGAAAAGATACACTCGCTGCTTTACTATGCCGCCATGTTCGTAGGCGACAGCCAGACCATGACTTCGGAAGCGTCTGTGTTAGGCACCCCGGCGGTTAAATGCAACACCCTGGCCGGAAAACTGTCCGTGCCCAACGAAATCGAGAAAAAATACGGCTTGTGTTTCGCTTTTTTGCCCGCGCAGTATCCCGAGATGGTTGATAAAGTCCGGGAACTGCTCACCGTTCCCCGGCTTAAAGAACAGTGGCGGCAAAAACGGGAAAAAATGCTGGAAGATAAGATCGATGTCACCGCTTTTATGGTCAACCTTATAGAGGGGGGCGGCGCCCCCAGCCAATAAATCATCCAAAACGAACACTTCACGTTTAAAAATCTTCTCAAAAAACCATACGCAGCATAAAGTGATTCAAATGAAAAAAATACTATCTATCGTCGGCGCCAGACCCCAATTTATCAAACTGGCCCCCCTGTCACGCAAGTTAAGAGAAACCCCCGCCTTCCGGGAAATCATCGTCCATACCGGCCAGCATTATGACAGCAGCCTTTCAGAACTTTTTTTCCAACAGTTAAAAATCCCACAACCCGAGTATAACCTTGGTATCGGCTCGGCAAGCCAGGCCCAGCAGACCGGGAAAATGCTGATAGCCTTAGAAGAGGTCTACTTAAAAGAAAAACCCCATTTAGTAATAGTATTCGGCGACACCAACTCCACCCTGGCCGGCGCTCTCGCCGCCGCTAAAGCGGATATCCCGGTTTTACACATAGAAGCCGGCCTGCGCAGTTACAACCGGAGTATGCCCGAAGAAATCAACCGGGCAGCAGCCGACCACATATCCGATTTTTTGTTTGCTCCCACCCGCACAGCCGTGGAAAACCTTGAAACCGAAGGCCTCAAAAAGAGAACCTATCTAACCGGTGACATCATGGTAGACTCTTTACTGGACAATTTACCCACAGCATTAGAAAAATCTTCTTTCCCGGAAAAACTGGGATTAGAAGAAGACGATTATATGCTGCTTACCCTGCATCGGCCTTATAACGTGGATGACCCGGTCAAACTCGGCGCCATTTTGCGTTTACTGGCCGCGGTTGAAACGCAGATTCTTTTTCCCGTTCACCCCCGCACACGGAATGTGATCGCCCGGCACAAAATAGATACTCCCGGGAACATTCGTTTAATCGATCCCGTGGGATACTTAGATTTTATCTGCCTCGAAAAAAAATCCCGAAAAATCATTACCGATTCCGGGGGCATCCAGAAAGAGGCCTATATCCTGGGCAAACCCTGCATCACCGTCCGCCCGGAAACCGAGTGGGTAGAAACCGTACAGGAAGGCTGGAACATCTTGGTGAATCCCGAAGATCCCGGCTTTATCGAAAAAGTGACCGGTTTTTGGCCGCAGGCGCAGCGGGGTGATATTTTCGGCAGTAATGTCGCACACAGGATGGAACAGGAAATCGAGAAATTATTGTGAAAAAAAACGTAAAAATGTGGTATAATGTTACCTTAACTAACAAAAAACACCGAAAAACTGTAACAGGATGTGGCTCATGACAAAAGAGGGATTTATCGAAAAAATAACAGGCACACGCGCCCTGTTAAAGAGGGATGCGGCTAACCTGGAAAAAACGCTGACGAAAGAACAAAAATATGGAAAAAAATGGAAATTAATACCGATTTAGGACAACCGCGCCGGCACCAATACAACAAAGTAAAAATTTTCGTGGACTTCCTGCTGCTTTTATTTGCCTTTGTGCTGGCCTATTTACTTAAAAAAGGCAATCTCAGTTTTACAGCCGTGTATTTCAAATTTTTGCCCATCTATTTATCCTGCTGGGGGCTGTCCGCCATGTTGTCCAAAAAACTGAAAAACAACCACCATGAAAAAGGGCATATGAAACAGTTAGAACCCTTTCTCTCTTCCGCTCTTTATTTTACCGGCATGCTCTCGCTCTTAATCTACGGCCTCAACCTCTATGAACTCTCCCGGTTTATCGTTTTCGGCTCAGTAGGTATCTTCCTGCTCTTAGAAATCCTATTACTATCGGGCAACTACCTGCCTCTTTTCCGCATTAGGGACCGTGAAAGCGGCAGGGGGTTTTCCATCACTTTCTTTTTATTGGAATTCGCCCAGGTAACGGCCAGTTTTTTCGTAGTCCATTTTTTCAAAATCGGCACCGTCGCCCTGCTGGAAAGTTACCAGGATGTGCTGCTGCTGATCTATTTTTTATGGCTTTTTACCGGCCTGCTGGTGCACCGTTTCCGCATCCCCCGGGGGAAAAATTACCTGGGAACAATCTATCCTTTCGTCAAATCTACTTTTATTGTGCTTTCCATCGCCTCTATTGTTGTTTTCGGGTTCAGGACCGGATTTTCCCGTTTGTTGGTCTTCGGCAGTCTGGGTATATATGCCTGTATCGAGATCCTGGGCATCTCTTTTTATTACATGCGTCGCATGCAGCGGAGCATCGACGTGCCCGAGATCGATTTTTTCGAAGCCCCCATTCACCCCACCCATTTAGAAGGCGCCGGTGTAGTGGAAAAAGTGGTGGAAAAAGAGCGCGTTGAAGCCAAAAAGGTCTCAGTTTCCAGGAAAACTTTCACCGCCTCTTTGGTGCGCGATAAATTAAAGAAGATTTATCTAAAAGATTTGCCCCCGGTTTTCAAATTTATCGACCGGGTGGTGGATTTAGACACCGTGGACATATTAAAGTCTGAAGTGCTCGACAGCGGCAACCCTTACAATGTGGAAATTTTGCCCGATAATGCCCTGAACTTTTTTGTCAACCTGCACACATTGAATGATTTCCGCCGGGTCAACCGTTTCCTGGTAAAAGTAAACCGAAAAATCAAAAAGAATGGGGTTTTTATCGGCAAGTTTGAACCCTGCGAAAGGAGATACATCTACTTTTTAAAAAATTATCCCCATGTGCTGGCCAGTATCCTTTATTTTTTCGACTTTACCTGGAAGCGGGTATTCCCCAAACTGCCCCTTTTAAAGAAGTTCTATTTTGCCGTCAGCAAAGGTCAGGGGCGTGCTTTTTCCCTGGCGGAAGCCTTAGGGCGCATTTATTACTGCGGTTTTGAAATCGTCTCTTTAGAGAGCATCGAAAATTTCGTTTATTTTATCGTGCGCAAAGTAAAAGCGCCGCAGACGGAATTCACTCCTTCTTATGGACCTCTTTTCAAGCAGCGGCGGGTAGGTCTTGGCGGCAAGATTGTCTATATCTACAAGATGCGTACTATGCACCCTTATTCCGAGTATATCCACAAATATATTTACGATAAAAACAAATTAGATGAAAAAGGAAAAATCAAAGGCGACTTTCGTATTACCGGTTGGGGGCGATTTTTCAGGAAGTTCTGGATCGATGAAATCCCCATGTGGATAAATTGGCTTAAAGGGGATATTAAGTTAGTGGGAGTCCGGCCGTTGAGTGAGACTTTTTTTAATACTTACCCTAAAGGGCTGCAGGAAGAGCGGATCAAATTCAAACCCGGAATGGTGCCTCCTTATTATGCCGACATGCCCAAATCCATCGAAGATGTGTGGCAATCTGAACGGGATTACTTACAAAAATATAAAGAACACCCAATCAGAACTGATTTTAAATATTTTTTCAAAGCCTTCGCGAACATCATATTTCGCAAGGCCAAAAGCAGCTAACCCTCCGGTTCAGGCGAAAAGCAAAAGAAAGGAAACATCGGCAGGGACCTATGTTGGGAATAATTTAGAAAAAATTTAATTTTTTGTCGTTAAAAGGTTAAAGTTAACCTTATTAAAAACGGTCGAAGAGAATGTAGGAGTCCATAAGAAAAATGAAGGCTGCTCTTAAAAATTACTTGAAAAATATCCACGAGATGCACTCACGAGGCGATGCCAGGGAGGAAAGTTTCTATCACAGCCTGGAAAACCTAATCCATGATTCAGCGGCAATACTGGATAAAGCCGGTATCAAAGTCACTACCCTGCCTAAAAAAAGCGAAGGTGGCAACCCGGATTTTCGTGTTTGGGACGGTAAATCAAAAATAGCGGGCTATATCGAAGCCAAAAAACCGGGCACAAATTTAGACGATATAGAGCGCAGCGAACAAATAAAACGGTATAAAGACACTTTTCCCAATCTTATATCCCATTTTCCGCAAGTTGAAAAGGGCTTTTTTTCCGAATTAATTTTTTCTGTCATTTTCCCCAAAAGTCATTTATA
>JAGLSW010000634.1 GCA_023135565.1 Candidatus Aminicenantota bacterium
TCCTTAAAGCAACAGCATTGGGCGGCCCTGCCGGGGGGCGGGTTCGTAGCCGTCTATGATGCCGTCTCCTGTTCCATGCAGTACTACGTCCGGCCCGCATCTATTCGGCAGCATAATAACTTGCTGCACATGTTTGTTTAAAAAGGGATCGGCGGCCCCAGCCCATGCGGGATTGCCGCCCCCGCCCCATGAGGAGCCTGTGGAAGCCGGTAGGGCATGGGGGTATCTCTCGTAAGCTTCCGCCACCGGGCCGTCCCATCTGGTTAAGTAAGCTGTGGCTATATAGATATTCCCCCCCCGGCATTCAGGGTAGTCGAAACCATGATTGGCATTGAGATGTTGTTCGGAGAAATCGGTTTCTTCGCCGGGTAAAAGGCAGGACTCCAGGGAAGCGAAGACGCCGAAAGTCCAGCAGGAACCGCAGTTTCCCTGGTCTTTTATTGGGGATAATTTGTTGTGTTCCCTCAGGTCGTACCTGGTTGGGTAGGTTTGGTGTACTTTTTCATCTACAGCGCCTTTGATATGGGAGAGGTCGAGAGGGTGTGGGATCCAACTGTGCAGGTGTTCTTTTTTAGAGGCGGCAGTGGCGGTAGGTGTAGGCGGGTGATTTTTTTTATATTTTAGGAATTCGGGATTAAGGGGAGCGAAGCCCGGTTTTTGTTCGTCTGCGGAGGTCTTGTAAAAAACAGGTCCAATAAAAAGCATAAATCCTATAATTAAGCAGGTTATCCGGCGAATTTTCAAGCAGTTTTGTATACAGGTTTTGGAGTGGTTGGTTAGTTGTTTAATCATAGGTATCTCCTGTTTATTGGCATACCGTTATTTTACCGGAAACGGTGCGGTTTTTCAACTGCGGGTTATCAATAAAGCAGCACCTCGTCATTTTGACCGGCTCTTTCCAAATTCGCTTTTGGTATTTGCCAAATGTCGTATGTTTATGGTAAAATAAAAACTTAGGTAATGTTTGTGCGTCTGTCGCTGTATGATGAATGGCCTGAATTCGGGCGCTGACCCGCGGCCCCAAAAAATGAACGAAACGAGTGCCTCACGATTAGAAAACCTTCAAAAGAAACAAGGTTTTCGCACGATAGTAGTTTAGAGGAATAGCCGCCCTTCCTTTTAGTAATCGATAAACGTTTCTCTAAGACGATCTTGTAAAAGCCGTTTTGCCGAAAACGCTTTATTGTCGGCGATCTATGGAACCTTCGAGGACTTAACTCGATACGAGGTAATTAGTATGACAGAAAAAATAATCGAAACAAGAGTGTCGAAGACCTGGTTGGGCGACGACGGTATCCTGCGGGAATCACTCTTTCGCGGCGCCGGGGTGACCTTAGATGATATGAAAGAGATCATCGCGGCCCAGTTTGAATTTACGAAAGAAAAAAAAGTCCCTCTCTTAGTGGATATGAGAACGATAAAATCAACAACTCGTGATGCAAGAGTATATGCTTCAAGTGAGAAAACCGAGGACGCGGTTTCCGCTGTTGCCCTCTTAGTCAGTTCGCCTGTCAGCAAAGTTCTGGGGAATTTTTTCATCGGGGTTAATAAACCACCATATCCACGTAAGCTGTTCACTTCTGAAACCAATGCTGTCGAGTGGTTGAAAAAATTTCTGCCGCGGGATCCGGGATAATCTCCGGGATTGTCTCAACTCGCAGTTGTCGCTTCCCGGTTTCAAATCGAAAATTCCATATACGGTGGTGACAAACCGCTCTTTCTCTATGCTGCGGGTTAATATGTTATTGGCTGCCGGCAGCAGTTCCCGGGGCGCGGCGCTTGCTTTCGCTAAAGACTCGAATATCCCTTTTACTTCCGCCATGATAAAGGCGGCGGAAATACCTTTGCCCGACACATCGGCCATGACGAATCCCAACCGGCCCGGCGCTGCGGCTGAACGCCGAAAGCTGCCCCTATAACTCAAGAGAAAGAGGGACGCTTTGAGCCGATACTGTTCGCGTTCCCTTGTTCGTCTACACGGGAATTACGTTTAATGAAGGTGTATCCAAATTCATATACCGTGCCTCGGGATCATTAGAATCTAACTCAAGTATTAACCTGTACTTATACAAACCAATAGGCAAGTCCCATAAGACCGTCCCAGCCCAATAATAATAAACAGGCGTTTCTTTAGAACGTATTTTGTCAGGCCCGCCAAAAATCTTGAGGTCGCTGCACACCTTGTGGTCAGCGACTTCCTCGCCGTCTTCGCTCAAAAAAACGATATTGTTAATCTTTACCATCGGCGGCCATGAGCCATCCAATCTCCTATCCATATCCATGGGATAGATTATCCAATTGAGGGTCTGGCCCTGCTTACAGGTCGTTTCCAGGTGAGCTGTTCCCCGACCTTCGCTATCCAGGCTATTGTCCATCATGTAAACACTGCCTTCCAGGCTCTTCGATGCAATAGCTTTATGAACATCGACGAATATCACGAGATTAAGTTGTACTGAATTGAACTGCCCATGTTTGGTCTTTTTTGAAAGTTTATCTGACATGGTTTTTCCTCCGTTTGTTTAATCGTCAGCTGGTTCTATACCGGCTGCTCCAGCCATAAAACGTCCCAGCCACGTTTTAATTAGTTAAGCGCCCGATAAGGTAGGGCGGGTTAGGGGTCAACAACTCCTTATCTCGATTCCCCACTTTAATCTTGAGGTTGTAAGGAACGGCTTTGAGATTCTTTTTGACCCTGCCGACCCAGAAGGTGATATCAGTACCTTCGTAAGGCTTCTGTTTCGGCTCGCAATATTCCTTTTCAATTTCGATCCCCGTGATGCTTGCATAGGCTTCAGGTTCTAAAGCCTGGACAATCCAGACCAATATATCTCCTTCTTCCACCATCGTTTTCAGGACCCCAGTACCCTCATCAGTGGAACCGTTGGCCTTATTGTTGTCTATCATATAGATGTTCTTGCTCAAAGTACCGCTCGCAAAAACTCCGACTATATCCACCACAGTGATTATTGATATTGTTTTCATTGTCTAACCTCCATGACTTTTCGTTGAAACAGCATCATAAAACCATTCTTTGTGTCCCGCTCTATGCCGCGGTCTACAAAATCGGGAGCATTCCCACAGCTCCATTAGTGAAGGCATTATTTTTGGGCACATTTGTGACTTTAATGTGCGATTCATAGGTCATATTTATCGGCTCCCATACCGGTTCTCCTAAAAAATTGGAGAGCTTATATAATGTGATATGCATGGTGTAGGCAAATGTCCCCACTTTATTCGTATCGGCGGTCGCACTCCAGTACCAGCCGTCTTTAATTGAAATAGGAGTTCCATATTGAGCTGGGAAAATTACCCCTTTATCGACTGCTTCACCAGTGATATCATCAATTTGCGGAATGAAATGACTGAGTTCGGATGTTGTCCCTTCACCTTCCCTGAAAGGTTCACCCATGACATTCATCACTTTAAGCCCGGTATGCTTAACATTACCACGGGTATCTTTAACTTTACCCAGGCTGCAAATATTTTTCGTGATGTTTTGAAGATTCGTGTGGATATCCTTGATTCCTTTTTTGTCCTCCCCGGCTTCTTTAAGTCTCTGGGGGAGGTCCTTGAACTCCTTGATTTCACTTATTCTCGATTTTTCGACATGAAAGCTCTTAGGAAGGGATGACGGCAGAGAGCCAATCACGGCTGGTGTCCAATTCAATATCTGCTCATCAGCCTGTGTGCCGTCAAGCCAATGGGCGCCATTGATAGCAGAAACCAGGTGGCCGGTACCTTCACCGATCGACCCCTCATTCCTCAGGTTATCGATCATGTAAATATTTCCTTCTAATGTGTTGGCATTAATAGCCGCTTGAACATCGATCAACACAATTATTGTTATTTCTTGTCTCATGTGGTCCTCCTTTCTCCTTAGTTTGAAACAATCTTTACTGGAAACGACCCGGGCCAAACCGGCATAAAGCGTAGGGCCTGTTCGCGTTTTTTATTCGTCTTCATTTGTCTTCGGTTAGATTCGCACTAATGAAGGCGTATCCGTATACATAATACTATTCTTGCCCTCTCCCATCTGGATCTCCAGCCTGTACCTGTACGGCAAGCCCGGTACCATGTACCATGGCACAATCCCGGTCCAAGAATTCAAAGTGGGCATATCGAGTACAGTACGCATACAGTTATTCTTGTGTTTGACGTTACTGTTATTGTCGGTGCCGATAAAGGTTATATTTTTTATCATTGCCTGCGTCTGCAAATCAATCGGATAGATCACCCACTGGATAACCTGCCCGGGATGGCACAAAGTGGACAGGTTAGCTGTTCCCTGACCGGAGCCGGTACAGGGACTATTATCCATCAGGAAAATGTTGTCGTTAAGCTTTCCGTCTGAAAACGCCCCAATAGAATCGACAGCTACTACTATGTTAATATATCTCAGCATGATTTTCCTCCTATTAGTTTAATTACCTGTGATTCTCTACCGGGCTCCCCGGTTACAAAACGCCTGGTCCATTTTTCAACGGACGAAGCGTCCCTACCGACAGGGCCGGGAGAGTAAGATATCTTCATTATTCGACCTCCTTTCAACAAACGGGTTTACCCCGTAAAAATTGACACATTCGCTCCAAAGCTACCTGGAGAAGTTCATAGCTGCTGCTGTAGGAAATACGGATGTGCCGCCGGTCCCACGGCGCGACCGCAATATGAGCCTGTTCCAGCAAATCGTCCGTTAGCTGGTAAGCGCTTTTATTCAGCCCGGAAACATCGACATAAACATACATTGCCCCTTGTGGACGTGGGAAGGAAATCCCGGGAATATCCCGCAGTTGTTCGATCACGAGCAAACGACGCCGGTTAAACTCTTCAACCATCTCGCGCACACACGTTTGAGGCCCCTCGATGGCGGCAACGCCCCCCCACTGGGCGAAAGAATTTGTACACACCACCGAATACTGGTGAATACGAATAAGGGCCTGGATTAGTTGAGCATCGGCGGCAGCATAGCCCAGGCGCCAACCGGTCATGGCATAGCTTTTGGAAAAACCGTTAAGGGTTATTGTCCGGGAGCGCATGCCGGATAAGCTGGCAATGCTGATATGCCGACGATTATCGTAAATAAACTTCTCATAAATCTCGTCCGCCATCACCAATAGATTATTTTCAATCGAGAAATCGGCCAAATCCCGTAAAACGCTCTCACTCAAAACCACGCCGGTCGGATTCCCCGGGGTGGTCACTACAAGCATTCGAGTCCGTTTGCTCAGCCTGGCTTCTAAATCGGCCCGAGCCGGCTGATATTCATTTTCAGCGCAAACAGGCACCGGCACCGGTATCGCTCCCGCCATATGGGCCGCCATCACATAACAAGGAAACAACGGCTCCAGGATGAGCACTTCGTCACCAGGGTTGAGCAGCGCCATCATCGACATCATGATACCCTCCGATACCCCCACCGTGACGATAATTTCAGTTTTGGAATCATAGTCCAAATGATTGTCATGTTTCAACTTTCGGGCAATAGCTTCCCGCAGAGGGAGGATACCGAAGTTCGAAGTATAATGTACCTGTCCATCGTCAATAGCCCCTAAACCAGCTTGCTTGATGTGCCCCGGAGTATCGAAATTAGGATGACCGGCTTCTAAATGAATGACTGGAGTTCCTTCCCGCTCCAGGCAATTCACTTGTTCAAGGATAGTTCGAATACCGGAAAAGGGTATCCGGTTCATTCGCTCCGCACTTTGCTGCATGGTATATTTTTTCCTTAACATATCGTTAAATACTCTTTAAAAAACATCCCTGATCAAAGGGACCTTTCCCACTTCGGTTCTATGAATTTCATCAGACCCTCTGCTCACCAGTTTTATTTCAAACCTGTAACCGGTTTTTTCAATGGATTCGAAATTAGCTTCCTCTTTGTTAAACAGGGATAGCGAGCGCGTTAACGATTCGATAAACAAACGTTTTACCCCTTCGGCTCCCAGCATGTTTTTCATCCTGGAAACGTGGCACTCAACATCGTCTACTGAAGCAACCAGGTATAGTATTTTCTCTTTCCGGTGATTTACAAACTGAATTTCGTGAGCCAGCACGTCCAGGTCAAAAACACCTGATGCTCTCAACTCACAGAACAGGGAATTGTAAGCCTGGGGAGCAGCATATTGTGTGTCGCACAAGTGAATAACATCCCCACTGCGACCTAAAAACTCGAATTGTTGGGTCTTCAGACCTGGACCGCCTATATCTGGCCGGCGAACCATCCGGTCTCCCAGTTTAAGCCTCGGAAGTGGTGCTTTATGCGCATGAAGTCGAGTAACGACCAACTCGCCCTCCTCGCCTTCGGCAACCCAACGTCCCTCATCATCAACAATCTCAATCAAGTGCAGCCCGGGAACCGCAGCCAGGTAAGAATCCGGGCTCAATTGCAAACCGATGGTTTCGGCCTGGGTGGCGGCAAAGTAGCTCATAATATTCAGGTTGGGGTACAACTTTTTTAGTTCAAGATGTTTTAGGTGTGGCAATAATCCGCTGCCGTACAACGCTGCGCGAAAACTTTTTCTCGCTTCCTCATTCAAACCTGCTCCAAGTTCCGTCAACAGGGCTATTCCCTGTGAAATTCCCATAATCGCTTTCGGCCCTTTATAGGAAAGCATATGCTGATAGACCTCTTTGTTCACGGGACCCGCTCCGATATAGTTGATGTTAGGTATGTTCTGCAGCACACCCCCAACCATGGTTCCGCTGCTCCACATCTGATAATCAGCCAACGTGGTAATAACCCATTTCGGATCATTGCCCGCAAGGTAATCGTGTAAAACATAGCTGCCCATGAAATCACCCGCAATCTTGTAGGTGTCGTGTAACTCACGCAGTGAGTAGACCGTTTCAACCGGCAGCCCTCCACTGGTTCCACCACTGGCAACAATTTCAAAGCCACCATAGCTTAAAGGGACGACCAAACCCGGCCTTGACCCCATAAAAAATTCACTCATGGTATCTTTATCAGAGATAGGCAATTGCTGCCACTCCTCTAAATTGCGGGGCGCCTCCTTTAATCCCGATTGCTTAATACGTTTTTTCCAAAGAGGATTAAGCATTAAAGTATTTGTCATTTGCTGCAAACGCCGCAGCACCAAAGCATTTTGAACAGGGTGGTCAATTTCGCTATACTTCGTTTGGTATTGCTTCTCGCACTCTTTCATTTTTTCAAAGAACGAGGGCAGTTTAGCCACTTCATCAATCGAGCCGGGTTCCAACTCCGCGGCAGGGATCAATCGATTAACCAACTTTTTAACAGAGTCGGGCGTCCATTTTTTTTGTGCCATCTTGTTATTATCCATTTTTCACCTCCTTTTTTAAGCTGTCGGAATCCCTTCCTTTTAGTAACTCTTGTCCTGTCTTTTTTATTTCATAAAGCAACATACGGAAATGATCGACATCGATCTGATGATTCATCAAAACGACGCGCAGGGCTCCCACTCCATCAATGTCAACCTTCGAAATAAAGAATTTTCCCTCTTCCCTGATCCGGTTTCTAATTGCAACCTGGAAATCGGGGAACGCTCCCTCCCGCAAATTCGAAGGCAGATAACGGAAGCAGAGGATGTTAGCCTCCGGTTGATGCAGCGTCTCGAAATCCGGTTCGTCTTTCAGTATCTGGTAAGCATGCCCGGTCAACCGACACAGATACTCGATCTTCTCGGCAAACAGCGCCTTTCCGTAAAGCGCCCACAATACCCACAAGTTCATGATCAACGGTCTTTTAGTACACTCGAAATTCTTTTCCGCACTGTCGAATTCAGTATATACATCGGGATCTTTTTCAAAGACATAACTGGCATCCTGACGGAAGGCCCCATAACTCTTTTCCTTATTCTTATAAAAAAGAAGGGTGCACAGGGCGGGCACAAACATCATTTTGTGCGCGTTCCAGGAAAAGGAATCTGCTTTTTCAATTCCCTTTAATTTGTGGCGCAGCTTATCCGAAACCAGCAAGCTGGCACCGTGAGCTCCATCGATATGAAGCCAGATATTTTTCTCTTCGGCAATATCCGCTAATTCATCGATCGGATCAAAAGCCCCCACCGAAGTAGTTCCTGCCGAGGCCACCATACAAAAGACCTTCATGCCTCGTTCGGCAGCCGCTTCAAGCGAAGGCCGCACCTTCTTTATACAAATTTGCTTTTCCCGGTTAATAGGCAAACGGACGATCTGCTCCTCTCCGATTCCCAATATCCCCGCAGCCCGGCAAATGCTGTAATGCGCATCCACACTCACGGCAACCGCCGGACGTGGTTGTCCCTCCAAAGCAGGAGTCCCCTCAGACCAAATTCGAGGAAACTTGTCATTCCTGGCCGCCAGGAGGGCTGTCAAATTAGCCAATGAACCCCCGGAAGTAGTTACCATGACAAAACGCTCCCGCTCCCAACCGATGAACCGATTAAATTCATCGGCCATAATACGCTCAACCACGTTCGGAAGCTGTCCCGCTTCATAAAACGACGACGGCTGATTTACAATCGAACTGATCAAATCAAAAACACCGGCCAGGGGAATCACACCGGAAAATTGTCGGCCCATGTACCCCGGCGAGTGAACCTGTATCCCGGTTTTAATATACAAGTCGACAATCGCCCCTAACTTTTCTTCATCTAAGGAAGCAATACCCTCGTGCTCCTCAGTCATCATATCCTTTGCCGCCTTCATCAGGACAGAAGGATCGGTCAACGCAAGTCCCCTGATCGAGGAGTCAGACAAATATTTTTCCAACCTGGAAATAACAATCTCCGCATTCTTCCGAAATAATTGGGGATCGAAAACATCGAGAGCCAGCCCTCTTCGTTTCTCAGCATTTGGCTCCTTCTCGAAAGAGTCCAGACAGGCTTCTTTGAAACCCAGATTATTTTTTACATACATCGGATTATCTCCTTAATGTCCAACTCATTAGGATGCCTCCCGGAAGAATCCATAATAGGTGAATCGTTTCAAATTGTTCTTGACTAACATCATCCAGATAGAGATTTATAATATTTTTCTTCCTAATTAAGTCAATTATAGAAAGAATATTATACTCTATAATTTTATTAAAAACAAGGTCTTTTTTTTTGTGTGTGGTGGCCGGGCAAGAATGGGCATTGTTGCCACTTTCAGAGGGCTTCCACCGACTGACCGGTTAACAGGGAGTTTGTCCAGTCTTGACAAATGATTTTTTTAACTCTATAATTTGTCTTCCCATGGTGATTGTTGGGAAAGGAGGTTGAATATGAAGTCATTTTTGGCAAAAGTTGAAAATTTAGGGCGTAATCTTTACCTGGATGTAACACGGTTCGGAATTCCCCACTCACATATCGTTGTTTCTCACAAACACGAAAGTAGAACACAAGAGTGGTGGTTTGCTCCATGTCCAGATGATGAAGGTTATTATTATTTGCAGAATTTATGTAGTAATACTGTGGTAGATTGTTACGGTGGTGGCGCAGCAGGTAGTGCTGTTATTACATTTCCATTATATCATTTTGAAAACGATACTCAGAAATGGGTAATCGTGGAAGTCTCTGGAGAAAAAGGAATTGTGAAATTACGGAATAAAGCCAAAAAAAAATATTTAGGTGTTGAGAACCCGGCAGTGAGTGGTGCTAAACTTGAAGATAGTTCCAATCTTAAATCGCAGCAGTGGAAGATTCATGGTTTCACTAAAGAGGTTAAACTTTCCGACAAAAAAGTAGCCGGCAGCGATATTATTAAGAAGAAGTAAAGATTAGTTTAGACCGTAAGGTTAAACTGCTCCCCGACCTGTACATGTAAGAAAATAAGAAGGACAAGTAAGTTGGCACAATTCAGAGGCTTTAGTTCCCTCAGGGGCAAAGTTTAGGCGGTAACTCTTTACCTGAGCCGCATTAGTGGAGGTGCGAAAATACGGCCGGTCGTGGTTAAAATAGCGCAGGAAGCGTTCGCGAGCTCCTGTTGAAAGCTGGAAAGCGCTTGACAGTAGGTAACGAAAATGCTAATATCTAAAATCAATAAACCAAAATGAGGTAAAAGAAGAATGAAACGAAAAGAAAGAGAACATCTGAAAGAAGATCCTTTCCAGGTTTTTATTGAAAAAGCCATCGAGCTATTGCGAAAATACAAAAAAGAAATCTATATCGGCCTTATCGCCGCTGTCACGCTGATTGTTATCGTACTGGTGGTGCTTTTCTTCAGGTCTACTTCGATCTCCAGCGAGAACCGCTTATACTCCGAGGCGCTGAGCATAAAGGAATCGCAAACCCTGACCCTGGACCAAAAAATAGAAAAATTAAACCGATTGAAAAATAAAAAAGGTATCTCTTCATCGATAAAACTGCTGGTTGCCGCGCTCTATTACGAGAAAGGAGATGCTGCTAAAGCTAAAGAGGTGCTGGATACTTTTCGCGGCAGTAAATTTAAATTGATAAACGACCACAAGAGTTTGTTGGAAGCTGATATCTTAAGCTCATTAGATAAAAAGAGTGAAGCAGCCGATTTACTCAACCGGGTTTACGCCGATGCGGAATCCACTGTAGCCAAAGATTATTTACTGCTGAAACTGGCCCGGCTGCAGGCCGGTACCGGCCAGACCGGCACAGCTATCACCAACTTAAAGAAGATAGCGGAAGAATTCCCGCAGTCGCCATACAACCGCGACGCCAATGAACTTTTGAAAAAACTGGAACAAAAGTAAAAAAAGCCCGTTAGAGTTCTCGAATGCCCGTTTGCTTCTAAATCCCACTCGCGCCCCGTACGCGCGGGGAGGCGATGAGCGGCTTCGCC
>JAGLSW010000635.1 GCA_023135565.1 Candidatus Aminicenantota bacterium
TTTTATATCAGCCATGCAACTTTATATCATAAATAGTTTGTTTTTTCAAATATTTTGCCTCTGGCAGCCCCACGCGCGTGGGGTGGCGGTAAGCCGCTGCGCGGCAAGTCCCTGCCGGGGGCCAAACTTTTGAAAAAGTTTGATCAAAACTTTTGGTAATTAGAATCAAAAACGCTCACCCGCTGCCTCTTGCGGCGTGTCCGGGTTGAGTCGCGGGTGATTTTGACAGGGTGACTCCCGCCCATATGTATAAATAAGGCAGTATGGGGACCGAATAGCGCCCAATGGCATGAGTCGTTAGGTACAGGCTGCTGAAACCGGCAATAATAAAGACTATTAGCAATATATCCTTTTTGGTCCCGGGTTTTTTTAGTGCGCGTCCTATACCGGGTAGGGCGAAGAAAAGTGAAAATAGGGTAACAAAGAGCATCAAAACCGATTCCGCGGTGCGGCCCGATAAGGAAAAAAAAAGCAGCGGACTTACGGCCAATTTCTGTAAGACCAGCAGGGGCCGGTCATATATGAAATAAAGGTTCATGCACAGGTAATTGCCGCCGGGCCTGCGGCGGAAATAATTCTCGATCCAGGGCCTGGCCGTTTTATTCCTAATTTCATAAAAATAACCGCCGGAGCTGTAGATACCTGCGCCGGGGCGGGGTTTATAAGAGGTTAAGGTGCCTTTGTGAAATTGGCCGGTTTTGATTAGATAATCGGTGAGAAAGGTGTTCCATATAAATAAGTCGCCGCCGTATATGCTGTAGGTTTGCTTTAAACCGCGGCTGGCCGGCGGGCTTGCGGTTTGCCCGGGGCCGGGGAAGTTAGTGCGGGCCGCGGTTACCCGGTTGAAAAGCGCGTAACCGCCTATGCCGGTACAGGTAAAAACAAGGGCGGCGACTGCCATTTTTTTCGATTTTGTTAATATGGCGAAAAGCAGCAGGGCAAAGGGAATCAAAAGAAATGCCGGTTTTACGAATATCCCGGTAACGAATACGCCTGCTGCATATAGGAAATACCGAAACGAACCGCTTCTGCTGTATTTCACCAGGAAAAAAATTAAAAGACCGAGCAAAAAAGTTAGGTAGATTTCGGGAGAAGACCGTAATATCCAATGGTTGTAGAGGGGGTTCAATATGATGAACAATCCGCCCCGGAAAAATTGTTTCCCGGTGATGTAATCTTTTACGATGTGCATCAGCAGGGCGAGGGTGCCCAGGGAAAAAGATAAAGCCAGGAATACACGCAGGAAAGGGTGTAAAAAGGTGGGGAAGATAAAAAGTGGAGAATATAGGAGGGGCAGGAGGGGGCCGAACTGCCGGTGCATCAGGCTGCCGCCTTGTACGAACTGCCGGGCGCAGCGGTAATAACCGTCATCCCGCAGCAGCAGGTCGCGGTAGTCCAATCCCGATATAACGATAACGGTCAAAAGCCCCAGGATGATTAACGAATGTAAAAATAGTAACCGGTATAGGGAGTTTTTGTATTTCTCACACATTTACTCTGTTCCCACTTTTAACGATGATTCTTTTTACGATGTTTTTCAGGTTCTGCATCACCAATTCCCCTGCCCAGGGCAGCAGCGCATTGTCCCAACGCTGCGGATGGGTGTTAATCATGACCCGGTCGGAAAATTCACCCCGGTACAGGCAGCCGATCACGTCCGCCGTGGTTTTGGCGTCGATTTTGTAGGCGGAATCTACCCTGTCCCGGACACTTACTTCAAAACCGTTCCACCTGCGTCCGGTGTCGGTGAGGTAAAGAACTTCGTTGAAATCTAAGTCATAATAGGGCTCACCGATAATATCGAAATCCCTGTAATCGTATTCTTCCCAGAGCTTGCGGTTGTCCCAGCGCGATACAGGACTGCCGTGCATGCAGATGGTTTTTACCGGCGCCAGGGAGCGCAGCCGTTCTAAATTCAGAGAGAAGTTCTCGATGGCTTTTTTTTTGTCGCCCCGGGTCAGGGTGAGGTCTTCGTAATGATAGCCCAATTCGTGACCCAGTTCTACTATCCGGTTTATAACCGGTTCGTTGAAACTCTGCTTTACTGCCCTAAAATAATAGGTGGCCCGGAGACCCAGTTCTTTTTCGATTCGTGCGGTGCGCAGGGCGTTTCCCGGCCTTTTATCCACGTCATGGCGCAGGATAACCACCCTGTCTTCCGGCTTTTGCAAGAAACCGGCAGTGGTCTGTACCGCGTACTTCCCGGCCAGGACGGCGTCCAACAGCAGCCTGTAGGTTTCTAAAGTAAAATCCCTTTTCATTTTTTTCGCGGTTCTCAAACCGGCGGTTCATCGATAAAGGCACGGAACCACAATTCTAAATTGATCCACTTCCAGGTCTCTTTGGGCATATGGATTTTCCCGGCGCAGAAATCCTCGAATCCTTTTAAACACTTCTCCGGGTCAAAAATGCCTCTCTGCCTGAAACTCGCCGACGTCAATATGTCATTAACCATATCTTTAAGTCCCGGCGTTTTGAACCACTTCTCCCAGGGGGTGGCAAAACCGACTTTATCCTGGCGGGTACGTATTTTCTCCGGCAGCACGCCTCGCATGGCCCGACGCAGGATACCTTTGGTAACGCCCCGGTCTATAAGTTCTCCGGCAGGCAGGGTCAGGGTGCGCTCCACTATGTGGTGGTCCAAAAAAGGCACCCGCGATTCTAAAGAATGCCACATGCTGTTCAGGTCTTCCCATTTTAAAAGATGCTCCAATTTATACTCGAAATGCTGCAGCAGCGATTCGTTCAAACTGCGCGGGCTAAAAAGGTCCTTGCCCAACCGGGTAAAAGACCGGCCCCGGCGGTAAAAACCGGGGTCCATACAGCGGCTCGATGCGCTTCCTAATTTCTCTTTCAAAAAGGAAGGGCTGAGATAAAAGCCCAGGTACTTGAGGGCCAAAAAGGATTTGTGGATACGCATGTAGGCGAGCAGTTCACCTGCCAGCCCCAGTATTTTCAATTTCCGTAACAGTCCTTTGAAATGGGCGCCGAAAAAATAATGGTACCCGGCCAATTGCTCATCCGCGCCCTGCCCGTCTAAAGTGACGGTGACATGGCGGCGGGCAGACTGCATCACTTTGAACTGGGCATAGGGGCCCAGGGCAGGCACGGGTTCGGGGTGGCAGCGGATAAAGGGGTCTAATTCGGACAGGAAACTTTCGGCTGTGGGGAGAGTAAAATGCATGTTATCTAATTGGTCCCGGTATTCGTCGATGAATTCGCTTTCGTCCGCCGCATCCCCTTTTTCATACACCGCGGAAAACGTATTAACGTCCCGGCGGCGGCATTCTTTTATCAGGATGGAGACGATGCTCGAGGAGTCTAAACCTCCGCTGAAACAGACCCCCACAGGCACGTCGCTGCGCAGGCGAAGTTTAACCGACCGGGTAAGGGCTTCATAAAATTCCTCCGCGGCGGCGAAAGGTTCTTTAACCTGCCGTGGCAAATCGTACCATTTCTCGATTTTAAGTTCTCCCTTTTCCACTGCCGCGCAGCAGCCGTGGGGCAGTTTTTTGATGTTCTCGAAAAAAGTATAATCCCCCTGGTCGGTGCGATTGTATATTAGGTATTCGTATATGGCCCGGTTATGAGGCTGCCGTTCTTTTAGAAAAGGCAGCAGGGCGCGTATTTCAGAGGCAAAGATAAACCGGTCTTTATCGAGATGGTAGTAAAAGGGTTTGATACCGAAACGGTCCCGGGCGACAAAGATTTCCTTTGTTTTTTTGTCGAAAATAACAAAGGCAAACATGCCGTTAAACCGGTGTAAACAGTCTTTTCCCCATTCCCGGTAGGCGTTGAGCAGCACTTCGGTGTCGGTTTGGGTTTTGAAAAGGTATTTATCCCGGAGTTCCCGGCGTAGTTCGATATAGTTGTATATTTCGCCGTTGTAGACGATAACGAAACGGTCGTCATCCGAGATCATGGGCTGATGACCGGCTGCGGACAGGTCGATAATACTGAGCCGCACGTGCCCGAACCCGGTGTCCCGGCCGGCGGAAATAAATATACCTTGGTCGTCGGGGCCGCGGTGTTTGATGCGCTGCATCATGGCTTGCAGTTCCGGCTCCCGCACTGCCGCGCCGTTAAAATTTATAATGCCGCATATTCCGCACATAAAGACTCCTGGTTACTTCCCGGTGTGTGAAGCGATGGGGCTGCTGCCGGGTTTTTATAATTGGTCATCATATTTCTTTAACCTATTGAAAAGACTGCGGCATAGCCTTTCCACTTCTCCTGAAAGATTAATATGTGCCCCTTTGGCTACCGATTTTGCAGTAACTTCACGGACAAGCTTAGTACCCGGGAAAGGTTTTTCCATAAATTCATATACACTCTCCAGTACTTTTCCCGGGAAGTTACATAAATCATCATAGTTTATAAGTTTAGCACGATTATTCAAATGAAGCTGCTGTTCGAAAAAAAGCCGGTTCCGGACAAGCCAAAATAATGCAGCGGCATCATAAGGGTTCATGTTTAAGTTAAAATATTTTCCGACGATTTCCCGGGTATCCGCTGAAATGTTTTCAAAACGCCAGTCGCCATTTTTTTTTTCGGCAATAAACCGTAAATCTTTTATCCCGTTATGGAGGCCGAAGGCTTTAAGATTTGAGCTTGCCACGTCTTTGTAATGACGATAAACCCACAATATTTTCGCTGCCGGGGAAAAATCAAGTAGTTTAATTGCATTTTGGGATTCAACTAATGGTTTGGCTGCCGTCATATCGGCATTACTGTTGTTTATTATGTTTCTTACATCATTTAAATCATTTAGTCTCAGCTTATGTTTATCCTTTGACGATAAGATGCTGGATTCTTTGTAGACTCTCGTATTCCAGTCCTTTATAAAAATCCTCTCGAGCAAAGAAGTGCCCGACCTTTGACAACCCAGGATGAAAAGAATCTTCTTCTCAGCCCTTGTTCTTTTTTTTAAAAATAGGTAAATAAATTTAACACTCCTGGATAATTTAGAAGTGACTTTTTTTACTTTACTATTCATAAGAATTCGTTCCTCTTATTTCGATTCCAAATGTTCGTATAAAGAATCGATCAATTTACTTTATTACGTTTACTTAGCACCGCTTCGTATATTTTGATTAATCTTCGTGCTGTGACACGGCTTTCAAGATGCCGGATGTGTTCGCGGCCAGCGGTACGTTTCCCAAAAGAGAGCGCCGACCTGAGTTTCTCCGACACATCCACTGCGTCGAAGGACGTAATATAACATCCTTCGCTGGCGCCGATTATCTCTTTTACATCACCGATGTCTGTAGATACGACAGGACAGTTGCAGGCCATGGCTTCCTTGATAACGTTGGGCGAGCCTTCATGAAACGCAGTCAGCACAAACACATCGGCAAGGTTATAATAATAGTTCATCTCTTCAAGGGAGAGGCCGTTTACTACCGATAGTTGACAGGAACTATCTTTTAATAGTTCAACGGCGCTCCGCGCCAGTTTATAGTTTTTCCGCGGTCTGTCCGGGGCGGCGGCAAACAGGATGATTCTCTTCCGGGTTTCGATGGCCAGTTTTTCCCGGGCTTCCTGTTTGTCCATAGGAAAAAAACGGTCGAAATCAACACCGTTGGGTAATACCGACACGTTAACGGGAACAGCGCCGAGAATTTCCTTCATTTGCCGTGATTTCACAATTATGGCGCTGTATGCTCTGCGGGCAAACAGTTTGTTTATATAGACCAGGAGTTTGCCCCAAAACGTATAAGAGCCGTCCTGACGAATATTCCCAATCAGGTCGTCCCCCATAAAAGAGACAATTAGGTTCGCTTTTCCCCCGGCCAAATAGGCCGCGATGCCACACAGACCGTAATGAGCATGAACCATGTCGTACCGTTCTTCCCGCAATCTGCGTTTCAAGGCCGGGATTGTTTGTAAATATCCCCGGGCGCCCCTGCCTTTTATAGGAAAATAATCGATTTCGATTCCTTCTTTTCTCAATGACTCGCCCTGGTTTTTTATTATGGGAGATATTTCTCCTGCCGAACGAGTGCTGCTGACAAATAATACTTTCATGGCGCCGGTTCAACTCCTTTGGACTGTTTGTTTTCAAAGTACGTAAATTTCCCGTTATCACCGGGTAATAGCTTTTTTACCGGTTCTATCCCGGTTTTCACATTATAGTCGTATTCAACCAAAATTTCGCGGATGGTTTGTTCAGCCGTGGGGAGGTTAAAATGTTCGTTTGTTTCAAAAATAAAATGTAAACATTGGCCGTCCCAGGTTACCCTATGCTTGACTATACCGGGAATTTTCCGGAATGCAGTGCCGCCGACAATATTGATGGGAAACAGTTTTTTACCGCTGCCCAGGTCGATGGTGTCCACAGCCCTGCCGCGGACCCGGGAGAAATAATCGTATTTGACAGGCCCGGTACCGTCGTTCAACCGGATTTCATCGATCAGGTCACCTATTTTATAGCGGATAAAGGGCAGCACCCGGTTATCCAGGTCCGTGACGATGATTTCATGAAGTCCGGGGTCTGTCCCGGTTTTCTCGGTTTCTACGATAACATGGGGTTCAATGATGTAGTACCTGGCGGAATCCAGGGGTTGTACCGCTATGCCGTTAATTTCCCCACAGCCGTAAATGTCGCTTACTTTTGCCAGTTCTTGTTCGATGATTTCTCTTTGATAAGGGAACAGGTTCTCGGCGGTGGTAAATACGATCCCGGGCTTATGGATATCCACCTGGTTTTCCCGGAGATAACGGGCTAAGCTGTAGATGGACGATGTATAACCATCGATAGAATAGGGCTTGAACCGGTTGATCAAGTCGATGACCTGGGGGTAGTTTTTTTCATCGTTCAGGATTGTAGCTGCCAGTTTTTTTTGGCGGAACAGTTTTTGCTTGAGCCTGGAGCCGGGGGTGCTCCAGTTTTTTACGGAGGAGCGATTGCCCCAAATATGCAGCGAGCGGTGCCCGAATCTCCAGCCTGAAAGATAGCAGCTCAAATACCCGGCGGCAATGCCTGCGCCGTGGCCATCCCCATCCTGGTAATAGGTGATGGGAATGCCGGTAGTGCCGCTGGAACTACTTTTAAAACAGGTCAGCCGGTCTTTTTCACTGCTAAGCAGGGACGATAAGTTTTCCCGTATATCCTGCCGGGTTAATACCGGGATTCTTTTTAGGTCTTCCAGGCTGCAGATGGAACCGGGCGCAATGTTATTTTTGTCGAAAATATCCCGGTAGTAGGCACAGTGCGTCCGGGCATAAGCGACGAGTTCCCGCAATTTCGCCAACCTATAGGCATACAGTTCCTTTTTGTTCCAGTCGAGAGTGCTGAGGAAAAAATCGAAATAATGCTTCGTTTTCGTTTTTTTTAACAGGTCATATAGTTTCAGGCGGTAATTGTATGTTGTCATGATGCGGTAATCCTAATAGATTTGATTCTCCCGACTACGACGCCGGGAAATGTAAACCGGTTTTGTGATTCGGGTCGAGATACAACAGCAGTGATATTATGTGACCCAGCAGATCCGGGCACTGCTGCCAGCGGTCTGTTCCCATTAAATTAAGCAATTCGGTTTTGTCGAATAACCGGGGGTCGATTCCGGCTTTCATAAAATGGGAGATGTTTTCTTTGTAAGCGTTTTGATTGTAACCTGGAGAGTCATTCCGTTTCCGGAAAATCTTCCGGTAGAAAAAGGATTTCGTTATGTTGAGTTTGCCTATTAGAGAAAAAAAGTCCGCCGGTTTATAGAGCCGGTCGGTGGGCTGGGCGGCCAACGGCGGGTAGGCGCGGCAGATGATGTGGGCATACAATACCTGGCCGCGAAACCGCACTAAGGGATTATTTTCCAGGAACGAACTGTTAGCTCCAGCCAGTTCCGTTTTAAGCACCTCTTCTACGAGATTGAAATCTAAGTAAGGGGAACGGTTGAATAACCGGCATCCTGCCTGGGTGACGATTTCCGGGCCGAAATATTTCCTGAATACCTCTTCGAACATATAGATATAAAAGTTCTGGTTTAAGGTCAGAGCCGGGGAGAAATTTTTCCTGTAGTGGATTATTTGCTCTATTAAGTCTTCCAGTTCTTCCTGGAAAGCGGGTAAATTCAAAAATGTTAAAGAATAGTCATTTTTGATTTTCCGGGCCAATTCCCGGTCATCGGCCATCGAAAACAAATCGAACAACCGGGGCGAGGTCATGACCCCGGGAATCTTCATGGCCCGGAACAGTTCGCTGCCGAAAATGCCGGAAACGAGGTGCCGGGAGGTACGTGCCAAATGCCGGGCGATATACAGGTAATGAGCCCTGGATATACCGGCATTTGCCTCGGTAAGTTTTACTAATCCGGCGGCGCATTTTGTGAATTCTTTTTTTGCATAATGGTCGTCCAGTATAAAGGGCTCGTATCTTATGCCGATTTTCCCGGCAATGGCCTGGGGTATACATACATCCGGGGCATCACGGCTGCCGTAGGAGAAAGTTGAAAAATCCTTCTTATATTTTAATGCGGCCGCTGTATTGGCCCGTCCGTCAAAACCGCCGGTTAGCGTCATGATAAAATGAGTAGAGGGAAGATAATCGCGGACAACCTGCAGGTACAAGTCGGAAAGCCCGGCAATCGATTTTTTCCAGGGCCGGGGAGATTCGACAAAATAATCGGGAATAGATGTGTGCTTTTTTACCGGCAGCCGGTTGTGGAGTTCCCGGCGGCTGTTTAGCTCCAGGAAACAATTGGAACTCAGCAGGTGAATTTCTTTAAAAATAGTCCCGTTAAAAAGCGCGTAATTAAACAACAACTTTTCCAGCAGGAATTTTTTGTTTATGGTCAGTTCAGCATCGTCATTCTCCTCGATTAAATCCAACCTGGAGGAGACCCAAAAATAATCGCCGCTTTGATAATAGTATATAGGCAGGATACTGAACACACTATTAAAAACGCGCACCACCCGGTTTTTTTTGTCGATTTGCAGGATGTAAAAAAATCCTTTCAAATATTTTAATCCTTGCGGGGTAAAATCTTCCACTACCGCTTCGTCCGCTGCTCCGGTAATTATATCTCCCAAAATAAAGTATTTATATTGGGGCGTGTCGATTTCTTTAGCGCCCTTTGCAATTCCAGGGTTAAAGATAAAGATATTTAAATCGGAGGATTCTTGTAGGCTTAATTGTCCCGGGTCATAGATGGTTTTAATTTCCTTAAAATCTTTTTTCAGCGGGAATCGGATCAAAAAATTCATGTTCCTTTACCATAGCGTATACGGTTGTATATCCTATCGATAAGACGGTAGGGGAAAACCCCCTGGAAGCTTTTTACTTTATAATTTGTCTTTAAAAGGGATAGAAACCGGTTGTTCTTGCAGGGCTTAAGACCGAATCTAATGATGCGGCTATAATCATCGGGGGCGCACTCCTCCTGCCTGCCGGTGGTGGCCAGGTGCCCTGTTTCCAGGGCTTTTCGATGGGCATATTCGTTGTTATCCCCATGGGGCCAGCAGCAGAACTCGACCTTTTTGTTTAATTCCTTTTCGATGATCTCTTTGGCGAAACTGATTTCTCTGCCGACCCTGTCCCGGTATTCCGCTTCGCTCTCTTTTCCTACTATTAATTTGCCCTGCTCTTTGTACTCTTTGTAAAGCGGTTCGATCTTCTTGAAAAGAGCCGGGAAATCATAAGCTGACCGCCAATCGGTATTCGCCAACTTTTCCACCACGTCCCGGTTGAAATCCTCGTTGATAAAGACCCGCCGCGCCGTAATCGCCGATTCTTCCTCGAATAAAGGGCTGCCGTAGGGGAGTAGTTTCTCGAATTGCGGGTCTTCGATGTAGTAGGGTTTGCGGTGGGGATGCCGGTTGGCGATTGCGTACAGGGGCACTGCCCGGGGCCGGTGAAACCCGGTCAGTTTGTCCGATATAAAATATTTGGTGTGGCTGAGGGTGTGGGATTGGATATCTACCAGACCGCTTTTCTCCATGATACGCATTTCCTCCCAGGAAAGAAAACCCCAACGGTCTATTTCCGCAAGGGCTGCTTCATTGTTCCAGTGAGCTTCCAGGTTTTTTCTTACCGGGTTCCGGGTATCGACAAATTCGGGGCTGACAAATATCGTGGCTTTCATATGGTATTTCTTCAGCAGGGGAAAAACATATATCCAGTTGTCTAAGCAGCCGTCGTCGAAGGTTAAACAAACCGCCCGTTGATCTTTAGGATGTGACTGTTCTCCTTTCTCGACGGCATAATACTCATCTAAAAATATCGACCGGTACTTCCTGCCGGTTAAATACTTGAGATGATCTTCAAAATATTTCAATTCCAGGGTCATGATACCCGAATGCCGATTTTTATTCTTAGATAATGCCACGGAATGGTAGCAAATAACGGGAACCGGTTTTTTCTTTTGAATGGGCATCCGGTTCTCTTCAGATTTCTTTTATCAACTTCTCTAACGACAGGAGCCTTTTTTCGATTGAAAAGCGCTCTTTGACAAATTTCTCAGCCGCTATTCCCATTTCTTTTCTTTTGGCGGGTTTTTCATATAACATCATGATCCTTTCGACCA
The DNA here is from genome assembly GCA_023135565.1 of Candidatus Aminicenantota bacterium. Lineage (GTDB taxonomy): Bacteria > Acidobacteriota > Aminicenantia > UBA2199 > UBA2199 > JAGLQA01. The sequence goes on from JAGLSW010000635.1 coordinate 10,521, forward strand.
TTTGCCCAATATAATAATCGGGTAGAATGAATCCGGTTTTACCGTCCCGGATGATCTCACTGTTTCCACCTACATCAAAAGCCAGGCAGGGGATACCCCAGGCGCCGGCCTCGAGGAGCACAATAGGAAAAGCTTCTCTTTTCGATGGCAGCACGAATATATCGAAGCTGCGGTAATAACGGGAAGGTGAGAGCGCAAACCCGGTCAGCAAAAAGTATTCATCCAGGGCGTTTCGTTTGATTTCTTCTTTAATTCTCTCATTTTCTTCACCATCCCCGACCAGGATAATCTTAAAGGCTTTAATTCTTTTTTTTAATCTTTTTGCAATCTCGACAAATGTCCCGATACGCTTTATCTCAGCAAACCGGCCCACAAAACCGATGGTAAAATAATCCCGGGCTTGGTCCGGTACAATTTCTATCCCCGGTTCCCCGGCTATTTGAAATGAGTTATATATAACCTGGAGTTTCCCGGGCCGAAGTTTCTCCCGCTGCAGCCTGACCCCGCGGGTGGCTTCACAAACGCATAATACCCGGTGCGCCAATGCCGCGGCAAATTTCATGACCAGGATGTGATACCATTTCCTCCATAATCCCAATCCATGTTCTACCAGGATTAATTTATGACCCGTAAGCGCGGCCGGTACAGCGGCAGCCTTTTCCGCCCAAAACATATGGGCAAAAACCGTATCATACTTGTCCCTCATTAGTTTCCAGGTTAACCGGCAGGAGGCGGCAAAAATATTTTTATATTTGATCCTGTATAACTCGATACCTTTATCTAACAGGGCGGATAAGGGGCCTTCTTTATGATAGGCTATCGTAACCTTATGCCCCCTTTTATGCAGGGCGCAGGCATCTACGACCGCCTGCCTCTCAGCGCCTCCGTGGAGCATCGATTTAATTAATATCAAAATTTTCATATTTATGGATTGAATCTACACGAGAATTTATAGCTTCCCCTTCATTTCCGACAGTACTGCTTTTTCCCTGATAAATTTCTTTTTCCCGGTTTTCGATTGGAACACATAGCCCAGGAAAAGCGTTATCTGACCCCAAAAAATAAAAGGTCTCGATATGTTGGTTAAACATAAATAGATTATTCTATCCTTACTGCGTATCTGGCGGGTTACTACTTTGAGCAGAGGGTAAAAAAACAACCAGGCAGCCGGAACCGCCAGCAATAGCAGATATTGTTTTAGGAAGAATACAATCCCAATAAAAAAAATCATGCCGGTATTAAAAATCAAATTATTTACAGCGCGTTTCTTATTGTTTGAGAAAAAGATCCCGTTTTTATTTAGGAGCATGTTATAGGACTTTGACTTTCCGTCAATAACCTGGATTTTAAAATAATCGGCAATGGATGCCACTCCATAATCATGTGTACCCATTACGGTGTCCAGCAGCCAGATGCGACAGCCGGCTTCGCGGAAACGTTCTCCCAACTCTGTCTCCTGACCCTTTCGTATTCTTTCGTCATAACCGTCCACCGCCAGCAGGGCTTTTTTTTCGTATGTGCCTCCGCCGCCGGTGGCTTGGGAATAGCCCGGCTTTTTCCGCTGCCAATGACTGAGTAAAACCCGGTTCACTCCCTGCGTCGATTTCTCTTCCAGGAAACCGTAAACCGCCTGGATACCCGGTTCAGCCAGTTTCTTTACGGCTGTTTTCAGGTAGTCCCGGTGTATTTGTATGTCCCCGTCTATAAAATGAAGAATATCATGTGAAGCTTCCAGCAGCCCCCGGTTACGGGCCAGCCCGGGCGTAGGCCAGCAGCTCTTTTCAATAAAAACGGAAGGTGTATACTTAAGCGCGATTTCAACACTATTATCGGTGGACCCGGTATCCACATAGATCGATTCGATTTTCTCCGCCGGGTAGTCGATTTGGCGCACGGCCGTGAAAGTGGCATCGAGATTGTCTGCTTCGTTTTTCCCGATCACGACGATGGACACAGGGGGTAAATCTTCTGTTTTCATTGTTCCATCCACTTATTTCACTGGCTGCCTGCCGGCTTCAAAGAATTCAAATAAACCTGGAGGTTACTGTTTGGGTTGGGCAGTATCTCGGCAGAGTAGATGTCGATGTCAAAAATCTCCATTATTTTGAAACAAAAATCGTGCAGTGCCGGGGACAGAGATGTACGCCATCTATTTACCGGGGTTATGGCTTTTTCTTTTTCCTTTGCCGGGGAGTTTTTTACCACAGAAGCTGCCGGTTTGCCTGCCTCTTCCCTCATGCTCGGGCTGTAATCCATACCGAGACGGCCGCAAAGGGCGGCTATTTCTTTGTCGGGGTCTGCATAAAGCTGCTCATAAAAAATAACAAATGCATCCAGGCCATTTTTAAGGATGTCGTTTAGCATAAACCAATTGGATAAGCACCATCTTATAATGAGCATTTTCCCTTTTCGTTCCCGGTCGGGCACGCTTCCGAACCATAGGTTTTTATAGTCCAGCAGTTCCAGGGATTTTTTGACTTTTTTTACCAGTTGAGGATAAGCTTTAAATAATTTTTTACTGCGGTCCCCTAATAGAAGTTTAAAATTGGTGTCGATGAATCCGACCCTCAGCGCGCTTTCCAGCGCCGCACAGGGATGCCGGAAGATAACGATGGTTTTAGGATTAAAATTCTCCTGGAGATATTTTAAAAAGAAATGACCGCGAACAAATTTAATTACCGGTGTCATACCTCTCCGGGATCCCAGGTTAACTATTTTTTCCCTGAATTTAAAATAAAAATTACAGACCCGGGTATCTACATTATATATCTTGGTTAAGCGGCGCTCGTTTCCACCCAGCAGCGTTTCAAAAAACCGCTGCTCCGCAGGGAACCCCCCATGGGGATCAAGATACCTGAACCATAGGCCCAGTTCCTGCGCTTCCTTATATCTTGAATCTAAAGGTTCGAAAAGGGAGTAGTGCCGGGCGTTTTTCCCTAAAATATCCATCAACCAGGTGGTGCCGCTCCTGGCTGAACCGTTGATGACGATGGCTTTGTTAGTCTTTGATATACTCATTTTTCTCCTTTTTTTTGCCGGGCATAAGACTTAACCTTTAAGCTCGCTGCCGATGTACTGTTTCATTTTTTTCAGGTCGATTAAGGCTTTCAACATTTCCAGGTCCTCTTTTCGAATCCACCTGAGTAGAATGAGACTCGAATAGGTTGCCGGGAAATATAACAAGGGGAATAGTAGGCGGAAAGAATTTCCCCAGACGCTGATAAAATGATTGTACAGGACAAAAGCCGCAAGAAAATTGACTGCTCCAAAAACGACAAATTTCAAATTATTCACCTGTTTTATAATGCTGAGTTTTTGCCGGGCAAAATAGACAAACAGTATTCCTGAAAACAGGTTGACCGCCAGCCGTGAGAAGGCGGCGCCCGCGGCTTTTAGGTTCAGCAAGTCCGGGTGTATAAAAAGAACCAATGTCCCGCTTAATAAGATCAGGTTTAAGATTTCCAGTTTCGCCACCAATAAGAATAGCCCTTTACCGGTTAAGATATTGCCGTAGGGAGTGAGCAGTACCCTGATGAGAATGGCGATATTGATAACACGCATCACAGCAATGGAATGGATGTATTTTTCACCTAAGACAAAAAGTATAATCGAATCGGCATATATGGTAGCAAACAGGACCACCGGCATCATGAATATAAATATAAAGCGTTCCCATTTATTAACTTTATCTTTAATGTATTCGCTGTTGTTTTGGGCGATGGCTTTGGAAAAGAGGGGAAAAAAAATCCCGCCTATTCCCTGGACGATCAATAATAGACTGCCTAACACAAAGCCGGCGGTAAAGTATCCCACCTGTTCCGAGTCGGAGAAGAATTGCAGTAATACTTTATCCACGGACATCATTAAAGATAAAGAGATCGCAGAGACAATCAACGGTGCGGCAATTTTAATATACTGTTTGGCTAACTCTTTATCGTATGAGGCAAAGGGATAGCCCCTAAAAAGATACAGGACGAGCGGTATGCTCACCACAATTGCAAATAAATTGGACATGGCTAAGGCCAGGGCTTTGAATCCCAACAGCACAAGGATAATCCTCAGTATGTGATGGATAATCATCCTGGAGACCTGGGGAAGCGTATGTTTGGCCATCTCGATTTTTGCCGCGAACGTTCTCTCCGGTATATTAAGAAATGACTGGATCGAACATACTGCCAACGAAATAAAAATGACATATTGATGGACGTCGCTTTCAAAATTTACATTTAAGATATATTTTTGGTATAGGAAGAAAAGGACAACCGCCGCGATAAAAAATGATGTAGAAAAAAATTTTAAACGGATATAGGTGGCGATGCATTTGCCCAGATCCCTCTCTTCGGAAACCAACTTAATGTGCGCCCCGCCCAGCCCCAGGCCGGATAAGAAGTTAAACATCCCCACGTAGGCCGTACCGAAGGCTACGGTTCCCAACACGGTAGGGCCGGCGATGCGAGCCACCACTATCCCGGCTGCTATTTGCATAAACCGTACAAAAATCCGGCTGGAAAAGTTAAGAATTATTTTTTGTTTCAGCATGAATTGAACTCATTTTCGCACCATTCCACCGGCGCAGCGGGTAACATCGAAAATTATGCTGCCGGTGGGTAATATTCAGCAAATAATTCCCGGTAGGTTTGCAGGTACCTGGTGATTACTTTTCCCCAGGTATAGTATTTTTTGACGATTTCCCGGGTGTTCCCGAAACGGCCGGGAAAATCGAATACTTCTTTTATCCCTCGATATAGTTCTTCGCGATTATTGGGAATAATACCCGCGTTCGCCCCTTCACCGCCCGGTATATGGGCGATACCGTTTCCCACATAGGGCAGGTTATAAAACAGGGCTTCCAGTGTAGCTATGCCTGTGCCGCCGAAAGCCCTGGTTTCCGGGTCGTGGTACATGGGGTACGAGTAGACGTCGGCAGCGGCAAAATAATCCATCAGGCCGTCCCCCCGGCTGATGTACCCCAACAGTTCCACGCCTGCTTCTTTCGCCTGTTGATAATAGACGTTGGTCGGGGATGTTCCCACTGCGATCCAGGTGACGTCATATTCTTTTGTTAATCGCTTAAATACTTCGAGGGTTTCGTCCGCACCCTTCGATTTCAACAAACGTCCCACTGTTAAGATGACTTTCTTCTCCGCCGGGATTCCCAGTTTTTTCCTGGCTTCATCCCGGGGAAGAGGCACACTTTCGACAAAGGTTTTTTCAGCTCCCTGGACCGGGCCAAAGTTTATCTTCTCTTTTCCGGCGATTTTCGTAAAATAATCTTTCTCCGCATTTACAGAAACATAAAATTCATCCACATTTTTTAACGCGATTTTTTCCAGCAGGTATTTGAAGTACGATTGGATTTTTCTCTTTTTTTTGAAGTTGTAGAATGGATTCGGACCGCCGAGATGGGTGGTGATGATAGGGTATTTTTTTAAATATAGAGCAGTAAGAATTAATTTGAAAGAGTGGGTGTTGGCAGTGTGAATAATGACTTCATGTTCCCTACATTCGGCTTTTAGAGCTTTTAAAAGGCCAACCGAAACAGCTCCTGTTTTCCGGCTGCGCCGGGCCGGGAACAAGCGGCACTTTACTCCGTTCACGTATCTTTCCAATGGGGCGTCGATACCCGGATCGGCGCGCCAGTTTTCGAACTCATAGGGAACAGGCTCGTGGATATTTTCGATGATCAGCCGGCCGAGGCCGAAATGAAAAAAATCATCGGAGAATTCGGCCGGAAAATTCGGGCCATAGGGATAGACTATTTGATGGACAAAGATGATCTTCTTTTTTCTCATTATTTCCTTAAAAAGTTAAATTATCTGTTGCGAAATTAGTTCAGCGGTAAACAGCCGCGGATGAAACGCGGGAAAAAGTTTTACGATTTTCTTTTGAAAGCGCTGCAGCAAATTTTATCTGCAATTTAAGTTTTAAAGCCAGTAATGCAGCGTAACCTCTTCATAAACAGGAAAAAATAAATGTTTCGCATGCAGTTTCGCGGATATATGATTCTTGACAGAATAACCTGAATCGATATATAAGGCTCCCATATCTTTCATAAGGGCTGCAGTACCCAGGAACAACCGGGATCCCAGGCCTTTGCGCCGCGCCCCGGGGTCGAGCCCTAAATTCCTCATCCGGCCATACCGGTAACCCAGGGCTGCCGATAAATCCTCATCCAGGTTGAAAACAAAATACCCGTAGATTTTATTGTCCTTTTCCAGCACGGAGATGGGTTTTTTGTTTTGCCAGGCTGTTTGAATCCACTTTACATGCATGGAATGGACTTTGTCCCGGTCAAACCTTACGTCGCAATTATAATGTCCGCGTCGGTATGAGCTTTTTCCGGCAATTTGAAGCACTTCCCTTAGGTCGGTTTCTTTCATTAGCCGTACCTGGAGATCAGCAGGGTTATCCACTGTCCCATCAGTACCGGACCTGTGTATTTCACTACTCGAAGGCAGGTTTTTACAATCCATTACCACCCATATGATATTCTCATAATACCTGAATCCCTGCGCTTCAAAGGCATGAATCGCAGGGGGATTGTCCCCATTCAGACGACAGGAAATAAATTTGACTCCTATACTGCGAAGAAATGCAGTAATCTGTGCCAGCAAACCACCTAATACCTCTTGAACCGCGGCGCTGTGCCCGGTAAATAATACATTGATAAAAGCCATTTTAAACCCGAAATGTTCTTCGTCCCACTTCGATATACGGCAGCTCAATAAGTAGGGGCCACCTTCTCTATCATCAAAAAAAAAGAGCCACTCTTCATTTGATAGTAGTGTCTTCAACCGTTTTAAAAGATAGTTTTCCCATCTATTGTTCTCTATGGTGGGGTAATGTCTGTACTGGTCGTAGGGGTAGACGGATGCCTCCCTTTCGACAACAGTCAGCATCTCCTGTTTTTCTACCGGGCCGGAGACTGCTGTCCCGGGGAAAGAACCACAGCTAACACATTTGATCATATCATCACATAACTTGCAAAAGAGCTGACTGCTCTAAATCTGCAAACTGTTTCCCAGGGAGATAAGGGCTTCCCGGGGTTTTACCAGGATGTCCTCTTTTCCTTTTATCGCCTCGATAAAATTGAAAAGTTCCAGTAATAACGGCTCCTGTTTATAGATGGGGTATTTGATAACTTTACCGCTTTTCACCAGGCCGCCGCAAAAAAAAGGTTCTACATTATCGGTAATGTTGTCATAATCATCGTTTTCGTAAAACCATACTTCCTGGTTGAAGTAATCACCGTAGAACATACCTTTCTCACAGTATATCTCTATGCAGCGAACCATACGGGGCGAAATCCAGCTAAATTCACTGGATGCTTTTATATCGGTTTCCAGGTCCATTAAGGTTTTGACATAGATTTCCTGTTTGCCTGAACGGATGATCTGGGATTGAATGGACTGTATTTTACCCACTAAGTAATTGATGATATCAAAATCATGAACTGCCAGGTCGATAAGTACGCCTTCCACATTTCCCAGTAAACGTTTGGGGAAAGGCCCGATACGGTGCGTATTGACCAGGTAAATATTGTCGATAAAACCGTCGTCTATAAACTCTTTGATTTTCGTAACCACAGGATTGAAACGCTCGATATGACCGACTGTGAGCAGTACCCCGCTCCTGTCCGCGGCTGCGATCATTTCTTCAGCATCCTTTATATTGCCTGCTATCGGTTTTTCCACCAACACCGGTATACCGGCAGCTATTATATCCAGTACAATGCCTTTGTGACTATGCGGCGGAGTGGCCACAATGACACCGTCCGGCTCCTCTTTTTCCAGCATTTCCAGGTGGTGGGCGTAGGTCTTCCTGAGGGCGAAACGATTGACTGCAGCCGTTTGGGTCTCCGGGTTTATATCGGAAACAACGATCTCATCGACACAGGGAATATTTCGTAATACCCGGATATGGTTTTTGCCCATGGAACCGGCGCCGATAACTGCTATTTTCATTTTTTTTCTCCGGCAGCGCCAACCGGCAAATAACAATCTTTACGTCCCGCCCTTAGGCGGTTCTTTTTTTGAGCGCAGTCTCGAAAAAAGCCTGTAATTCTAAACATCGGTATTTGCGGTCTGCCTACAATTTGGAATTTGTATTTTGTACGCTGCATCAATACCACTGCGGGTGATCGATAATATCCCGGGCCAAGTTCCGTAAACCTTCTGCCACGGGGATTTGCGGTTTCCAGCCTAACATTTTTTCAGCTTTGGAGTAATCGGCTCTACGCTCCCGTACAATACTTTTTTTGCCGGTAAACTGCGGTTCGATGTTCTCTTTACCGGCTGCTTTGATGAGGATGTCCGCCAACTGCGCCACTGTAGTGGATTTATTGGTGCCTAAGTTGAAAATCTCGTTGGGCACACTGCTTTCCAATGCCAGGACATTGGCCGCGGCAATGTCCTGCACGTGGATAAAATCCATGGATTGTTTGCCGTCGCCGTCGATAATGGGCGCTTCATTGTTCATGATTCGTTTCAAAAATAAAATCACGACGTTGGTGTAGTAGGCGTCCACATTCTGGCGCGGTCCGTACACGTTAAAGTAGCGGAACCCGGTATAATCTATGCCGTGAAACCTGGAATAATAGGCGGCAATCTGCTCGGTGGTATATTTACCGATACAATACGGCGTGATGGGTTTGATGGGGCTTTCCTCGGTCATTGGCAGCGTGTCCGGGTCGCCGTATACGGAGGCGGAACCGGCAAATATGACTTTTTTTATGCCCTTAATTCTTGCCGCTTCGAAAACATTGTTTGTGCCGGTTACATTTATACTAAAAGATTCGGCGGGATTCTGCAAACTTTTGTTAATACAATCCGCTGCTTCATGATAGATGGCATCGATGCCTTCACAGGCTTCCAATAATCGCGATAAATAACGAATATCACCTTCCACGAATTCCACTTTACCGGCTTCGATCAAATCTCTAAATTTAGATTTATCGCCGCGATAGAGGTTGTCATAAAGTCGTACTTCATAACCTTTCGCTGCAAGCTGCCGGGTTATATGATAACCGATAAACCCGGCGCCTCCTGTGATTAGTATTTTTTTCTTCATTTTATTACTCTTTGAATGCACATTATTGGGGAAATATTTCCCCTTCTATGCATTTAGTTCCTTTATCCGGCGGTTGAGCTGCCGCACTACAAAATATACCTGCTCTTCCTCCATCTCATAATACAAAGGCAGAGCCAGCGAACGGTTGAACAATTCATAGGAGTTGGGGCATTTATCTTTGCTTTTATATACCGGCTGAACATGAGAAGCAAATGTGCCGATCTGGGTTTGAATACCATCCCGGCGCAGCGCTAAAATCAATCTGTCCCGGTCTATACCCTCTGCCAACAAGCCGGCATAGGTCTGGTATATATGAAAATATCCCTCCTCTGCCAGCGGTGGCGTTACAAATTCGACATTGGCTAACTCCCGGTTGTAAAGGGCTGCCAACCGGCTCCTTTTCTCCAATACCCGCGGGTACTTCCGTAATTGGGCCAGGGCAACCGCCGCATTAATATCGGATAACTTGTAATTGTACCCGAGAGCACGAAAAACAGGGATACTAAACTCGTCCTGCCGTTTGTACGCCGATTCTATACCGAAACAGGAAAGCGAATCGATCCGGGCGGCATATTCTTCGGAATCGGTTACTACCATACCGCCTTCACCGGAGGTTACATTCTTGCGGGCATGAAATGAAAAAGCCGCCAGGTCACCATAGGACCCGGCAGGCCGCTCTTTATAACAGGCGCCCAGGGCACAAGCCGCGTCTTCTATTAATTTCAAATTGTGTCCCCGGGTAATATCCACTATCTCATCCATGTCACACATTAGGCCGAAAGCATGATTTATTACCAGGGCTTTCGTTTTCCCGGTTATTTTTTTTTCAATTAAACCCGGTAGGATATTGTATGTGTCTAAACTCACATCCACGAATACCGGTTTTGCCCCACAATACATCACCGCGTGCCCGGTGGCAGGGTAAGTATAATCAGAGACCAACACTTCATCACCGGGTTCGATGCCTATCGCAAGCAGGCTCAAGTGCAAAGCAGCGGTACAATTGTTCACCGGGATCGCATATCCCCGGTTCGTAATTGCTTTAATCTTTTGGGCCAACTCCCGGCCCCGGGGGCCTTGACCGGCAGCCCAACCGGAATCGAGTACCTGCTTAACCGCTGCCAATTCGGCGGCATCGAAATATGGTTTTGCTAAAGGGATTATTTTTTTATTCGTAAATTGATTTTCGCTCATGTGACTGTGCCTTGTTTCCTGGTAACCGTGCCCCTGTTCCCAGGGATCAACCGGTGCGAATCATTTTTTGATAGGTACCCGGATCTATGTCGACTTCCAGGCCGCAGGGAGCGCAGCGCATTTTGACAGCCCCGGCTGCGGGTTCACCGTTTTCCGCTATTTCCCTATTCACTTCCGCCAACTTGCGGGCACATTTGCATATAAAACCGATTAGACGGGCCGGGTTGCCCGCCATCAGCGCATGGGCAGGCACATCTTTGGTCACCACGCTGCCTGCCCCGATCATGGCATATTCTCCGATGGTAACTCCACAGATCACTGTGGCATTAGCTCCGATAGAAGCACCTCTTTTCACCAGCGTGGGGTATAGTTTATAATCATTAATAAAAGACCTGGGGAAAAGATCATTGGTAAAGGTCATATGAGGACCGAGAAACACATCGTCTTCTATAGTAACTCCCATGTAAATCGATACCCCGTTCTGGGTCTTGACATTATTACCGATGACTACGGTCTGAGCTACATACACGTCTTTGGCTAAAATACAATTCTTGCCTACTTTTGCGGATTCGCGCACCTGGGCCTGGTTCCAGATATAAGTGCCTTCCAGGACCGCAGCTTTCTCACTTACTTCTGCAGTGGGGTGAATAAATACCCCTGGAAATTTTTTGCTTTTCATTATCACCTCATTAATAATTAAAAGGCTTTGTATTTATTTTTAACTTAACGATCACGGATGAACTCTTTTCCAGGCATCCGGGGTAACTGCCTACCTTGTCTTTAAAGCTTCCCTGACAAAAAAATCCGAGAGGAATATAAATATCGCCAGGAAAAACAAGTTATATGCCAGCAGCGTTAACCCGAAAAACTGGTGGGTGGTAAAGTGGGCAACCAGGAATCCCGTAAAAGAAGCCGGCAATATCGAAAGAGCATTCTTAAAGGGATCCGTACGTGACAACCTTCTTCTTGTGGCCGCAATGATGGCAAAATAGCTGCTCCAAAAGTATATAAAACACAAAAAACCGACAAGTCCCACCTGGGCAATAAGGGAAAAGTTACCCACATCGGGATCCATCACTGCCATTGCTTTATCTGAGAATCCCCAACCCAAAACCGGGTTCTCTTTAATCCCCTCTAATACTACGGGGAGCCTGTTTTCTGATTTGTGTTCAAGCATTTTGTAAGACTGTGAGCCTTCTTCCCTGATTGAAAATATACTGGTCAGTCTTTGCGCTGTCGCCTGGAACTTCACGCTTGATCCCGGGCTATAGATGCTTATACCATAACCTATAACCGCCAGGGCAAACAGGACGCCTACCACTTTCCCGATTCTTTTCGACTTTACCAGGAATACCATGAGTATTAATGTAAAAACCACAAACCAGACCCTTGTGGCAGTCATCAGGATCGATATGTAAGCCAATGCTCCTACGATGTTGAAATAAATATTATGCCGGATGTTTAGTAAAGATAAAAGAAGCGAAAAAATGAAGCAGTATAGGACCAATATATGCTCGCCCCCGAACATGCCAAAACGGGCCACATGCCCGAACATATATATTTCCCTTAAACTCCCGGGACTAAAAAGCAAAACAAAATGACTGCCTGTTATAAAAAAATAAACGGCTGTGAAAAATGTAAAAAAAATTAGAGGTAAAGGCAGCCGTACAAATTTCGCGGTGTCTTCATCAGTTTTTATTAAAAAGGGGACGGAAATTAAACATGAATAAAACAAAAAATTTCTCAAAAAATAAGCAAGCGTACCGATAGATGTGCCATATATCCCAAGAGATACCAAAAATAAAAACAAAGTATAAAATGAAATTAATAGCAGCGGTTTTGCTAACAGGTAGCGGTATTTTCTACCGGAAAATAAAGCTTTGACCAGTGCCGCTATCATAAATACTTCATGGGTGGTGAAAGTAAAACCTACCCCTAAAGAAAAAACCGGCAGCCGGTAAAGAGATTCTCTTTGTGCTTCCGTAAAGAAATTACCGGGGCAGCAAATAAGGATGAAAAAATAGGCAAGCCAAAAATAGTCCTTTTTCGATCTAAAAAAAGTTATAACAATAATGACAATAAAAAAAGTCGCAATAATTTGCGGCATTTTGTATACAATAACTGCCGTTAAAGCAAACAACAACAGCATCGAGATACTCTCTTTGAAAATTTCCTTCTCAAAGATGCTGCTCTGCTTCAAAACTAACAGGTTGGATTTTACAGCGACGACAGGCATCATTCTTATATGTCCAGGTTTCTAATTGCCAATATTATACACAACGAACCGGTTTCGATACTTTCCATTTTTTAACTAATTTTTTTCAACATTTCCTGCATACGGTCTTTGTATGTATGATTATCTTTCATTTTTTCATAGATATTATTAATATAGCCGGTTCTTTCCCCGGGATTTTTTAAAAAAAAGGCGACTTTATCTTTTAAATCGGCGATACTTTTAAATGTTACCACATCATCTTTAGAAAACAAAGTATCGATATCTTTACGATAATCTACGATTTGAAAACCTTTCGCCGCGGCAATCTCGAATAGTCTTTGTTGAAAGGTCGTAAAACATTGAGGGTTGGGAATATTGAGGTTGATGTTTGCAATTTGATACATCTTGTTTAGCGCCGGGAAATCCAACCTGTCGCCCTGGAAAGCGAGTTCTAACTCCGGGTAATATTTGTATTGTTTATCCCAGGCGTCGTCCCCCCAGATTTTCAACCCGAAATGGGCAACCTGGGCAAGAATGCCGGACCGGTATACGCCTTCCGCTTTCTCTCCGTAGGCTGATCCGGCAAAGGCCAGGTTACAACCGTATACTTCCCGGTCGCCGGCGGTAACTTGAACGGGTTTGAAAGAATCGGGATCATAGGCCCCAAGTAGGTGATAAATTTTTGCCTGGGGAGCCAGGTTCGCGACATTCTGCCGCCATATCATATCACCGAGAAAAAGGTAATCGAAAAATTTCAAGGTGTGAGGAAAATACTTGAAACGGGTGGAATCGAAAGGATTATCAGCCACCCAGCAAACCGTACAGATGCGGCAGCGTTCTTTGATATACCGTAGTGTGCCTGGGTACAACCAGCGGCAGTTCAAAGAAAAAAAGAGGTCGGGTTTGAACTGTTCTACCAAACTCAGCATCTTTCTATTATATACATCGGACATCTGCTTTGCTAAGTAGGTTTCGATTTTTTTTATTTGCCTTAACTTTAGATGGTATATCAATGGATACAGACCTTTCTCACTGTCGAGCGGACACACTTCTACTTCGTGGCCCAGTTCCTTAAAAGCTTTAACCACAAAACCATGGGTGCCCCCCAACCAATTATTGATAGGCATAAGTATTTTCATTTTTTAAAATATTCCTCGGAGAGCAAGCTCATTATGAGCTTATCCCAATATTTACCGGAGCGGAAAATCGACGCGGGGATTCTACCGGTTTCCACGAAACCCACCTGTTTATAGAGTCTAACCGCGGTTTCGTTAAATTCTGTCACCTGGAGATATACACAATGCATGTTAAAATGGTTAAAAAGGTACTCCAGGGCCATTTGATAGGCTTTTTTGCCGAAGCCCTGGCCCCTATAAGCGGGGAAAATATCGGCCCCGATTTCCACCGACCTATTGACAGGATCGATGTCCTGGAACCTCAACACGCCGATAACGCTGTCGTAATTTTCTTTTACAATGCAGAACCACTGCTGACTCTTGCTTCGGGAGACTCCATGCCACCACGATTTCTGCTGCTCGCTGGAAACCATGTCTATACCACCCAGGTTCAGCAGGGTTGACGAATCATTACGGTTTTTTCTCAAAATTTCGAGGTCTCCCTCATCCACCGGTCTAAAGCCCATATCTTTATACTTATACATTTTTACATATCTCCTTCTTTAGAAAATTCGACGCAGCGGTGATACTCTTATAGTCCCCGATGTCGAACCAGTAACCATTATGCTCACTGAAAGCCGATTTGGGGTGATTCAAAACATTATCTCCCGAATCTATTTCTAAAGAACTGCGCACGATATAAGGAGCCACTACCCCGAACCGGGTTGGGGGCGCGGGATGTTTATAATAGAATTTTTTCTCTTCGGGATCATAACAACCCATACCGGAAAGCTTTTTCGTGTCAGCCATCTCGAACAGGGAAAAAACCAGGTCTACCTGCTCTGCCTGGAATTTTCCTATTAGGCTGTCCACATCGATATCGGAAACATTGTCGCTGGGCATCAACACCCCATGTTTTTGGGCGCCGGTTACTTTTTTTATATAATCCCAACCGGAAAACATGTCGGAAACCTCATTGTCATCCTGGATAATTGTTGGGTGCCCCGCTGTTTTTAATTTCGCATCATTTTCGTTATTGGACAAAATAATAATCTCATCGACATAGCTTGATTTTTCCAATAATTCAAGACCGTACCGAAAAACCGGCCGGTCATAAATAGGCACAAAAGATTTGGAAATATACTTCGTGATTTCCCCTAAGCGGGCGCCCCGTCCGCCGCAAAAAAGCACACCTAAAAATTCTTCCATAATATCTCGGTTCCTTGATGGTTAAACTTGACATCTAAAGCGATAAAATTAGGATATAATTCATATTTGATTTTCTCTTTCAGACCGGGGTCATCTACGAAGGCCAGGAAAAAACCCCCGCCGCCGGCGCCTAATATCTTACCGCCGCTGACCCCCTTGCTCCTGAGAGTCTCGTACAGTTGATCGATATAAGGATTGGTGGAATGCCGGTTACTCGATTTTTTCAGCAGCCAGCCTTCATGCAGCAGCTCGCCCAATTCGCTTAAATCGGAATCCTCCGCTTTCAAGGCATCCAAAAAATTGTAGGATAGTTTTTGCAGTTCATCGAAATATTTTCGAGTGTCCCCGTTTTTCGAGTTGTTATCCAGGTTTAGCTGAATGCTGCGCGACTCCCTGGCTAAATTAGTGAAAACCAGGAGTAGGCTGTCTTCAAGAGCTTTGGTTCGTTCGGGGCTCAATGCCGCCGGTTCCACAACCACCTGACCGTCCGGCTTAAAGGTAATGGAGTTTAAACCCCCGAAAACAGCGGCATACTGATCCTGCTTGCCGCCTAATGTGCCGGTTTCCGTTTCCAATTTGTAGGTCAGTTCCGCCAGATCGTATTTGTCTTTTATCTCCTTGTCCCGCATGGCGGCGCACCCTTTTACCAGGGCGCTCATCAGCGACGACGAGGCGCCCAACCCGCTGCCCGAAGTCATCACGTCGGAGGTAATCACCACCTCGGCGCCTTTGAACATGCCGAAATTTTCCAGGGCGGTGCGGCTGTACTTGTGGGTGATGCGGCTGGTGATGGGTTCGGTTTCGATTTCCGCATGGTGCACCCGCACATTGGCGTCGAACATGTCCTTAATAGCGGTGTAAACATAGAGATCGACGGCGGCGGACACTACGTGCCCGGGGGCGCCCCGGGAGTAATAAGATTCGATGTCCGTTCCTCCGCCTGCAAAACTGATACGCAGCGGCGCTCTTACATAAATGTGTTTTTTGTCGTATAACATAAAATAATTGCCTCCGGGCCTGCGGGGAAACCTTCCCCCGTTCGGGGAACGCCTGCCTCCGGCGGCCCTGCCGGGGGCCAAACTTTTGTTTAAAAAATCAAAAGCGCTCACACGCTGCCCTGCCGCGAAGCGGCTTATAGCCCGCCCGCCCCGAGGGTTTATACTTTTCCGGCCAATAGATAGTCTATATACCGTTTGGCTCCCTCTTCCACGTTTACCGTGGGCTCGAAACCCAGCATATCCCGGATTTTATCTATAGACGCGCATCGCCTGCGCACTAAATGAGGATCGGCGGCGATATGTTTCACTTTAGCTTTTTTATTTAAGAGTTTCTCGATGATGGCCAGTAACTGTTTTAGACTGGTTTCTTTGCCGGTGCCTACGTTAAAAAATTCATTTCCTACTTTATCGTTGAACAACGCCAGCACATTGGCCCGTGCCGCGTCCGCAGAGTGCACTAAGTCCATGGTCTGCTCGCCGTCGCCGTACATGATGATTTCCCGGCCTTCATAAATCGCGTGAATCCACTTTTGGAACACCTGGGTGTAAAAAGCGCCGATTCCCTGCCTCTCACTGTAAATATTAAAGTAACGGAAACCAACATAAGGCAATTTATGCGTAACTGCCCAGGACTGCATCAGGGCTTCCTTGGCTATTTTAGTGGCCCCGTACAGGGTTTGATTGTCAAAGGGATGATCTTCTTTTACCGGCACAACACGGGGATCGCCGTAAACCGAAGCGGAAGAGCCATAAACCAGTTTTTTTACCCCGAATTCGATACAAGCCTGGATAATATTAAAGGTGCCGGTAATATTCGTTTCGATAGATTTGTGGGGGAATTTGTTGGAATCCATTATCATCAAAGACGCTTGATGGGAGACATAGTCCGGCTTGTGCTTCTCAAAAACATATCGAACCATTTCATAACTGCCGATGTCGATGGTTTCCAATTCGATGCTTTTCTTATCTAAATGACCGGCGATATTGCGATACTTGCCGTTATAAAAATTGTCTACTACTACCGCTTCGTGCCCCAATTCGAGACACTGATCTACAATAAAGGAGCCGATATTCCCTGCTCCGCCTGTTACTAAAACTTTAGCCATTTTTTTTACCTATCTTGTTATCGCAATTAAAACGTTTATTTATATCATAGGGTGGGTACGCCGCACCCCCGCAAAAACTTTTGTTGCACGATAAACTTTTTGCCCAATCAACAGGTATATTTTTCAAATCGTCCTCTTTTTCTATATTTTGCTTCATAGAATTCAAATCTAAATATTTACCGGCAGTGCAAGACTTCGTCTGAACTGCATTTTTCTTATTTAGAGACTAATCAATATATCCCAACGATTTCAACTTCTCTTTCAATTCCTCGCTTATTTTCGGCTTATCAGCAGGTTTTAATTCGTCAAAATTTGTACAATTGACAAATTCCAGGAATTTTTTTTTCATATCAGTAAATAATTCAAGATATCTACCTTTCAAATTGTCAGTTTCACCTGGATCCGAAATTATGTTAAAAAATGAAAATTCTTTTTTTTCTCCATCCCACACAAGTTTATACTTCTTTGTCCTATAACAAGCAAGAAATATTTTTTCATATCCCGTGATCTCACTAATCTCACTGTATATCGCATCTTTATCCCAGCCCCTGGAATTAAAAATATTTAGTAAACTCTTCCCATCGAATTTTTGTTCACTATCGATTCCGCACAAATCCAATATTGTGGGGCCAATATCGACTTCCTCTACTAATTTATCTATTCTTTTGCCACCTTTGAAATAGATAGAACCGGGAGCATATATAATTAACGGTACACGTATCAAACTGTCTTTTAAAAACAAACCATGCCCTATAATCCCCCCCGATCCCAACATTTCTCCATGATCTGATGTAATAATAATAATGGTTTTTTTGAATAGGTTTAACCGTTTTAAAAAGTTTACCATAAAACCTATCTGCGAATCCACACAAGAGACTTCAGCTTTATAAACTGTCCTTATTTCTCTTAGTATATCCCTTGATATTAAATGTGGATTATCATTTAAGTGTATAATTTCGTCTATGCTCCATGAAGTCTTCATTGAATCTGCATCGTTGTTGTACATATTTATGAAATGTTTCGGGGCCTCATAGGGTGAATGACAATTATTTAAGAGATGAGTCCAAAAAAACCATTTCTTTTCCTGGCTAAGCCTTATGCGATGTAGAAGTTTTGAGGTTTGACTCATCGATGTCGAACTGCCGAAATTATATCGACTAAATAAAAAAGGAATACAATCACCTAAAAAGTCATTGGTTTTGTAATACATCCCGGTTAATTTCCCATAGATTTTCATAAATACTGAATTGTCTCTCCTGTAAGGAAACAAAAAAAGGTCTGTTTCTACTAAATAGCCCTTCTTAACTAACTCCTCAAAAAATGGCTTGAAGCGAGGAGAGTATTTCTGCCCAAAACCTCTCATTCCATGATTGAATGGATAATGCCCGGTAATTAAGGTTGGCAATGATATTGGAGTCATCGAACCTTGCACAAAATAATTATCGAATACTACTGCTTCTTTTGCCAGGGCATCTATGTTCGGGGTTTTTGTTTTTGGATTTCCGCTGCATCCAAGATGATCGTATCTTAGTGATTCAATAGTTACAAGTAACACATTGGGGCCATCTACATCCGATATATCCTTCTTTTTGAAATAGAGTTCGCCATATATATAGGAAGATATACAAATAAAAAAAGAACAAAGGGTTAAAAGTATAATGATAGTTTTTTTTACTTTTTTCCTATGGAAACCCGACAACCAAACAAAAAACAAAAGAGTAAAAACAGGCAGGATGTAACCCAGGAAATTGGATAAAGCCGGTAGGCCGATTGTTTTAAAGATAAACTTCTTTATGTAATAAATGAATAAATAAAAAGCAAAGGACGAAAGTAGACTGCCTAATAACAAAAGATTGTTAAGTGGTGAATAATGAATTTTTCTCAGGTTTCCATATAAAGATAAAAGAGAATTTAACAAAAAAACAACCGGAAAAAAGACAAGGAAATAGTAAAACAACAATACGGCATTTCCATATCCGTCCAAAATAGAATTCACCCCGAAGAAAATTGCTGCTGTAATTGCAATTGTTGAGGCCGCTATTAAATTAAAACAAAACATTTTTTTTGCCAACGTCAAGTCTCCTTACTTTTATATAAAATGAAACCACTTTTTTATCAACACAAATATTAAAAAATGAAGCACATCCTACCTCCATTTAATGCCCCGGGTTATCAAAAAAAACAGGTGTTTCCCTCAATGTACCCTTGCATACTTCTTCTATAAAGGGCCGTATCATGGGGGCATATCTACGCCAATCTTTTTTCAAATCGTCGATACCATATGCGACACGTTCCTGCTGTAGAATATACCTGAGTTTATGTACAACCGGACAACTTCCTTGCAGGCATTCCAGTGCAACACCGAAATTAGCTATTTGATTTCGTATGCGAATCATCTTCTTCCCATTCCAGACCGCATCTAATCCATGCTCCCTCCAGTTTCCCAAATTGGTCGGTGAATAACAACAAAGCTTTACCTCTCCGTGTATGCTGCAATTCATATATATCCATGGCAGCGGGCAAACCGGACCTTCAAAACCGGATGAGTTATTTTTCCCTAAAATAGGATAACAGGTCAGATAGTCTATCAATTCAAAGAAAAGCACCTTTCTATTCCTTGATAATTTTTTCAAATCCTTTATAATACCGAAATAGGTGGTGTCGGTAATTATTTGCTCATCAAAATCAAACACAAATTTCTCTCTGAACCTTCCTGGATTTGCATTAGTAAATTTATTTAACCTATTCAGCAGTATAACATCGATTGAATAACCTGGATTAAGAAAGTATTCATAATAATCTTTAAAAATATCGACATTTTCTTTCGATATGGTGAATGATAAAAATACATTAGGGAATCTTGTGCCAACTTTTTGTTTAGCATCTGCTAAATCTTTTAAGCCGGAGAGTATTAAATTTAGATGCATGGATTTACCTTGCAGTTTGCCATAAATACCTGGTATATGTGCGTCAAGGGAGACAAGTATCGACCGAACCTTACCAACTATATTTTTCACATGATTTTTTATCAGCACCCCATTAGATATATGGCTAAATCTCGGCGTTTCGTTTGTACTCATGCTGTTGACTATACCCGGATAATTTTTATCTAACATAATCTCAGACAAAGACCCCACGATGATAACATCAGCACAAATCAATGCCTTTTCAAGCCCTTTAAATTCATTCCCGGTGAAATTGTAAACGATTTTTGACATCGGGGGCAGAAAGCATTTCCCACAGGGAGGAGAAATATTACATCCCAAATGGGTGTCGCAGTAATCCAAAATTACAGGCATGCTGTCGATTTGAGCTTTCCCCTGTTGAAAATTATTTATAGCTTTCAACACATTTTCCCCTGGAATTGATTTCTCTCTCCCGGCAAGTAACGTTTCCAGGTATTTATACATTTTGAGTTTATCTTCTGCCTCTCCACTTCTATTAATGCCACTTTTTTTTCTAAGTATGTGCCGCAAGTACTCAAAGTCTCTCCTTTTTAATAGATTTAAAGTTTTACTTAAATGACGGGTATATCTCTTTGCGAATTTTTTCATGTCTTTAAATACTCCTTACATTTGTGCCGATATTCAACTTCCGCAGCTCCTGCATAAACCTGTCCCTGTCAATATCCCCAGGCGCCACCGGTTACCAAAACTTTAGACATTATATAACACCTTCCTGTTTTATCATGTTTATTGCTTCAATATTATAAAAATTGCTATTGATGAACACAAAATCACATTCGATCATCTGTATATTATTATAGTTATAACCAAAAATATCTAGAAGATAAAAATTATTTTCATAAAGTAACTCAATTGTTTTGTAAAAAGGAACGGAATCTTTATAAAAAGATAAAAATTGTCCCTCGAAAACAACAATTTTTATTTTTGTGCTCAGTATATCCAGGGCTCCTTTTAAAACGTTATATTCAGTCCCTTGTGTATCAATTTTTAAAACATCAATTTCATTAATTAAATTTTCATTTTTGAACCATTCGTTTAAAGTTATTATTGGAACTTCAATTTCGATCAACTTTTCAAAATCATGAACTCTTGGACTATTAAAATTTTTATATAAATCAATTTCGGGTTTCAAAGAAGAATTTGTTGGTGAAAATTCTGATGTATAAAACTTTATTCTCCCCGAAAAGTCACCTATTGCACAATCGTAAATAAAAAGATTTTTTTTATCATAGTATTTTTTTTTAAGCTCATTACTTAATCCAGGCGTTGGCTCGAATGAGAATATTTTAGAATTAGGAAATATATCGATTATTACATCAATGGTCTGACCTCTATTTGCACCAACATCTAAAAATTTTAATTCTGCTTCTTTACAAAAAAATTTCGGTAAAATATTATATGGTGAAGAATTGATTTTGCCGCGTAATTTTTGAAGAAATATTCTTTCATAACCAATGCCTTTAATTAATTTAAAAAACAAATTAAATAGTTTCGATTTTATACTCATATTAAGCCTCATTAATCACGTAATCATAAACATATCTTACAGAATTTACCACATATTCGACGTCTTGCCGCGAATATTTCGTGCACAACGGCAGGGTCAATATGCGCTGCATCAACCACTCGGCATTAGGCAGCACCACGTCGGGATACTTCCTTTTATAATAGATGTTCTTGTGCACAGGGTAAAAATGCAGGTTACTACCGATATTCAACTTCCGCAGCTCCTGCATAAACCTGTCCCGGTCTATTTGTTCATCGAGTATTTTGATTACATACACATGATTGCCCCATTTGCCATGGGCTGTCTCAAAAACCGGGGTTTCGATGCAATCCAAATTTTCAAAAAGTTCATTATAATAAATTATTAGATCATTGCGCTTTTTTATCAATTCATCTCTTCTGCGCAGTTGGGCCAACCCCAAAGCTGCCTGCAAATCGGTGAGGTTAAATTTGTAACCCGGCACTACACACTGTACATGCGGACTGCCGCTTTCTTCCGAATAACGCTTCCAGGAATCTTTGGGCAAACCATGATACGACCATACCCGGCACCGTTCCGCCAAATCATCGTCGTTGGTGGTAATGATGCCGCCGTCCCCGCAAGTAATATTCTTGGTGGCATAAAAACTGAAACAGGACATCTGCCCAAAACCGCCTACCATCTTGCCTTTGTAAGACGAAAACACCGCGTGAGCCGCATCATATAAAATGGGAATGCCATGTTTGTCCGATATTTCGCTAAACCGATCCATGTCTACCGGCAGCCCCGACATATGCACCGGGATAATGGCTTTTATTTTTTCGCCATAACGACCGATATAATCTTCCACATCTTCGAATTTCATGTTCTGCGTGTCTTTTTCCACATCGGTAAACAGGGGCACTGCGCCTACCTGCTCCACGATGTTGGCCGTAGACTGCCAGGTGACCGTGGGCACGATCACATAATCACCGGGCCCGATACCCAATGCCGTGACGGCAACCAACAGCGCCGTGGTGCAGGAACTGGTGGCAATGGCGTGTTTTACTCCATGGTAAGCGGCAAATTCTTCTTCGAATTTCCTGACTTTGGGGCCGACGCTGATCCAACCGCTTTCCAGGCTGTCCAGCACTTCCGCCTTCTCCGCGTCGCCGATATCGGGAACCGCCAACGGTAAAAAATTTTCTCTTATTTTCATTCTCTATAAATAATCCGCGGTGGCATCTTTTCGAGATAAAACCGGCTCCTTCACCGGCCAAAAAATACCTGCTTCAGGATCGTCCCACCTGAGAATTTTCTCATTGCCCGGGTCATAATATTCCGACATCTTGTAGTAAAATGTACAACTTTCGCTCAAAACTAAATGGCCATTGCCGAAATAAGGCGGCACCAACACCTGGCGCCGATTCTGATGCGAAAGAATAAATGACTGCCATTTAAGATACTGCTTAGACTCTTCCCGCATGTCCACCACCACGAAATAAATCTTGCCGTACATGCACTGGATCAATTTCCAGGTTTTATCGTCGTAGTGAATGCCGCGCAGCACGTTTTTGGCTGAGGTGGAAAGGGCATCGCGCACAAATTTGACATTTATACCGGAGTCTTTATATTCATCTAAATTGAATATCTCCACAAAAGAGCCTCTGTGATCTTCAAAAATACCCGGCTCGACTAATAAAACCCCTTCAAGTTCGGTTTTTCTTATTTCAAACATTATATTTTCTTAAAATAAAACAATATACAAAAATCAAAAAGAGCAGTATCTATTCAACTTATTGATTATAGAGTGTATGGAAATCATTATTTTCCAAAAAATTCTTTGATTCTATCGCACACATAACTTATCTCTTGCGGGCTGATCTCATAATACATGGGCAGCCGGATCAAGTGGCTGCTGAAATATTCACACCTGGGCAAATCCCGGCCATCATGCTTCTCTTTATAATACCCCGACTTGTGCAGCGGGAGATAATGAAAAATAGCCGTAATACCGCATTTTTTTAGATGAGCCAACATCTCGCCCCATTCTGTTTCGCTCCGGCAGAGAATGTAGAATAAATGAGCATTATTACAGGCATATTCATGAATATAGGGCAATTTGAGCAGTTCTTTGTCTTCGAGATCCTTTAATTCTTCGTAATACCGGCGCCATATTTTTTTTCTCTGTTCCTGGATTCGGTCTAAATTCTCTAACTGGGCATAAAGAAAGGCAGCCAGGATGTCACTCGGGAGGTAGGACGAGCCGATGTCCATCCAACTGTATTTATCTACCTCCCCTCTAAAAAAAGCAGCCCGGTTGGTGCCTTTTTCCCATAAAATTTCGGCCCGTGCGATTAATTTCTCGTCATTTATGGCCAACATCCCGCCTTCGCCGCAAATGACATTTTTGGTTTCGTGGAAGGAGAATGCCCCAAGATGCCCGATAGAGCCTAAAGGCCGCTCAGAGGGTGCGGACGCTGTCCGTATGTAAAAAGAGTCTACGGCCTGGGCTGCGTCTTCTACCACGAAAAGATCGTGTTTGCCGGCGATTTCCATAATTTTATCCATATGGCAAGCGACCCCGGCATAATGGACCGGGACGATGGCCTTCGTCCGCGGCGTGATAAGACTTTCGATTTTTTCTGGGTCGATATTGGGAGACACCGCTTCACTGTCGGCAAAAACGATCTTTGCGCCTCTTAAAATAAAAGCATTTGCCGTAGAAGTAAAAGTATAAGCGGGAATGATTACCTCGTCGCCCGGTTCGATGCCCACCAGGATGGCGGCCATCTCTAAGGCGTCGGTACAGGAAGTAGTGAGCAGAGTTTTTTTAAACCCGTATCTCTCTTCGAAGAAGCGGTGGCATTTCTGGGTGAACATACCGTTCCCGGAAATTTTCCCGGAAAGAACCGCCTGGTAGAGGTAGTGGGCTTCTTTGCCGGTCAGGTAGGGTTTATTAAAAGGTATTTTCATAAAATTGTTTCACATAATGCTGCTTTACCAGGCCCCTCATGCTGCGGGCGCCACCCGCTTTTTGGGGAAAAAATATAAGCTACCGCCCTTAACCCGGTGGCGGATTTTAGCCGGACGGTACAGATTATTGGGGCAAAGTTTCTTCACGAGTTTAATTTTTTTCTCTATTTTTACCTATATAGCTGCATTTTTACTTTGCCAAACTCTATTAATACCTGAATTGTCAGCTTTTGTCAAGTGTCACCCGCATCTTTTTGTCGCAAAACCCCGGTAAAAGTCAAGAATGGGGGCAATATTTTACTATGCTGCAGGCTGAATGCCGAATGTTGAATGTTTAAAGCTGGCTAAATTATCCACCAAAAAGTGGGCGGTGCCGATAAGGGCCGTTTCTCAATTAACAAAAGTTTTGTTCAAACTTTTTCGGAGGTTCGGTATGCCGCGGCCCCCAACTTCAATTTAATGGGG
>JAGLSW010000636.1 GCA_023135565.1 Candidatus Aminicenantota bacterium
TCAAAAGTTTGGCCGCCGGAGGCAAGCTGTTTTAAATTTGGTACTAAAGTGAGGTTAAGATTTACGGATCAGGTAGTCCGCGGCGTCTCGGCTACGATAAATCAATAATAAAAAACATATATTAACGTTATCACAACAATACCGCATAAAACATTCAAAAAAACACCCATCTTAAGAAAATCTGTAAAACGATAACCCCCGGGACCATATACCATCAGGTTGGTCTGGTAACCGATGGGCGTGGCAAAACTGGCCGAAGCTCCCATGGTTACCGCGATAAGAAAAGGCCTGGGGTCTAACCCGGCTTGACTCGCCACCGACAATACGATAGGCACCAACAGAGCGGCTGCGGCATTGTTGGTAATCACTTCCGTATAGATATTGGCGAGAAAATAAACCCCGGCCAGCAAACCCAATATTCCAAAAGAACCGACAGAGGAAACGATTTTCTCAGCTAAAAAATGAGCCACCCCGGAATTGTCCAGCCCTTTGGCAATACCGAAAGCAGAAGCAATAATCAACAGCACTTCCCAGTTGATACTGTTCCAGGCATCCTGCGTGGAAATGGTTTTCGATATAATCAATACCAGGGCGGCTGTACCGGCAGCGGCAATAATCGGCACTATCCCGGATGCCATGGCGCCGATCATGCCGATTAGGACAAAAATAGAAAAAAACGAAAATCGCCGCGGTTTGGAGTTGATATGCACGGATTTCGAGACTAAATAAAAATCCCGGGAATGATACCAGCGCCGGATAAAATCACGCCGCCCCAGGATAAGCAGGGTATCTCCCCCGTGAAGGACAATATCCCCGATTTTTTCCTCGATGCGCTCCCCACTCCTGTGCACGGCAATGATTACCGCATCATAACTGCTCCTGAACTTGCTTTCCCGCACATTCTTGCCGATTAAAGGGGAATTGGGAGATATTACCGCTTCAAAAGCGCCGAAATCATCGGAATCGAAATTCTGTAAATCAAAGGTTTTTTTCTCAAGTAAAGAGAGACCGCGGGTTTTTTGCAGTTCGATGATGGTTTCCGGCAGGCCGGTAAAAAACAAATAATCATGATCCTGGATTTTTTCATGGGGACTGACCGGGGTTTTCCGTTCTCCCCCGCGCTCCACCTGGAAAAGAAACAACCCCTGCAAATGTCGTAAGCCGGCATTTTCGATGGTCTCGCCGATGTGTTTATACTCCTTCTCCACTCTCATCACCACCACGAATTCCCTGGTATGTTCCCCTAATTCCACGATGGGTTCTTTGCGGTCGGGCAGAAGCTTGTGGCCCACAAATATAATAAACAACAGCCCCAGCGTGGCCAGCGGCACCCCGATCTTAGATATTTCAAAAAATCCCATGCCGGGCAGCCCTTTTTCCAACATCAAACCGTGCACCACCAGGTTGGTGCTGGTGCCGATTAAGGTGCAGGTGCCGCCCAGGATGGCCGCATAAGATAAAGGAATTAAGAATTTCGATACCGGGGCGTGATGTTTCCTGCTCCAGGAACAGATGGCCGGGATCAACATGGCCACGACAGGAGTATTGTTGAAAAAAGCCGATACAGCAGATACCGGCGGCAGCAAACGGGCCAACTTACGCGGAATTTGGCCGCTGTTTCCCAGCAGCGAATCCCCGATCTGCTCCAGGACCCCGGTTCTCTGCAGCGCCCCGGCCACCACAAAAAGAAACCCTACAGTCAACATGCCGTGGTTTGAAAAACCGGCAAAAGCCTCTTTAACGTCGATCACTCCGCCGAAAACCAGCAGCATCAGGACCGAAAAGACAGCGATTTCTGTTTGTAGATATTCCGTTACCAGCACAATGGTCAGCAGCACCAGCAGCAGCGCCGTATACCAGAACGAAAAATTATTTACGATATTTTCCATTTGTTTAGTATCAGAAAAAGTCGATCAGCCGGGTAATCCTGTCGAGAAAATCGGCACGGGCGAACCGTTTTTTCACGAAGATTTTAAAACGCTGTATTAAGCGGGCAATTTGCACAGCTAAGCTCCAGGCAGAACCCAATGACACTCTAATCATAGCCTTATTATAATATAATTTTTCTTTTTTTTCAACTTTTTTTTGAACTTTTTTTATATTTTTCTTAACTAAAAAATTTTTGGGCAGAAGTCTACCGTTCGGGAAAATTTGAAAAAAAGGGAAACTGCCGGTTAAGTTTAGAAATAACCTAAGTTCTCTAACCGCTGCTTGATGCTTTCCGTCTCCTCTTTTGAAAGCTCTTTATTATCGTCGATCCCCAACGAAACCAGGTCTCGAAGCACATAAACCACAAATTCATTCACACTGCTGAATCCGCTTTCGCCGATGATATTTTTCAACCGTTCATACAGCGGCCTGGGTATTTTTATGGTAACTTTATCTTTTGACATGGTTTTATTTTAAATGGATTTGTAAAAAAAGTCAATCTTCTGCCAAAGGTTCAACATTAGGTTAACTTAAATTCTTGAAATTATATGGGATGTTACCACCTCGCTCCCGATCATTTTGAAACTTTCCATTTCTCCTTCTGCTGCTGAAGCGCCTTACCTCCTTTCCAAAAAAGGTAAGGGTATATGCTTTCTCCCGGGAGGGTCCCGGCTGAAACATTCGCCGCTGTAACGGTCAACACCCAATAACAGGGAGACCGAAACGGATTTACTTTCTAATTCTCTTTTCATATAATACTAATAGCAAGATTTGTGCCAACCGCTGAAACTTTCCCCAAAAGCCAGTCTAACACGGCAAAAGAAACCTCTTCCCCTTAACCGGGAACACCGAAACCCTGAAATTTAAGTTGACTCCATGTACAAATGTTTACACCCCACCCACGTGGGGAGGGTATAAGGGGCTGCCTGCCGCCGTTTTACAAGAGAATATTTCCGAAACGTTTCAAACTATTTTAAAGCACCCGGCGGGTGCACCCTCTCAGCCGCTGCGCGGGGGTGCGGCGCACCCGCCCTCTAAGCCGCTGCGCGGCAGTAAACCGAAAACCGGAGACTAACCCCGCAGCCTAAAACTCGAAACTATTTCAAATTTTATGGATTCCATGGTATAATAAAGCTTCAAAATTAAAAATTCAAGGAATAAAGAAAAAAAATGCCTATTTACGAATATAAATGTGAAAATTGCCGGAAAGATGTGGAAATCTTCTTGAAAACCATCTCTTCCCCGGCTGTTACCTGCCCCCACTGCGGTTCGGATAAGTTAGAAAAACAATGGTCCGTGCCCGCGGTTATAACTAACAACACCCCCGACCTCAGCGACATGCCCCCCTGCGGCGGCCAATGCGAAATGCCCCAATCGTGTCCGGCCAGTTCTGTATGTGGATGCGCCCATTGAAAAAAATACTCACTGCCGGTGCCCCTCAGCCCGCGGGACACTATTCCCAGGCCATCGTACACGATAATATCGTCTATGTATCCGGTCAACTGCCCATCGACCCGCACAGCGGCCAAAAAATCACCGGCCCGATAGAAGAACAAGCTGCACAGGTGCTGAAAAACCTATTCGCTATACTCCAGGCTGCCGGCAGCGGCAAAGACCAGGTGCTTAAAACCACGGTTTATATCTCGGACATCGCCCTCTGGGACAGG
The DNA here is from genome assembly GCA_023135565.1 of Candidatus Aminicenantota bacterium. Classification (GTDB taxonomy): domain Bacteria; phylum Acidobacteriota; class Aminicenantia; order UBA2199; family UBA2199; genus JAGLQA01. The sequence continues at coordinate 3,597 of JAGLSW010000636.1, forward strand.
GTAAATACCGTTTACGCGGAATTTTTCGCTGAACATCGCCCGGCCCGGGCAGTGGTGCCCACCAAAGACTTGCATTTCGGTTTCCAGGTTGAGATCGAAGCCACTGCAGCCATCCCCTGAACAAAAAAGAAAAATTAAACGAAATCAAATATTGAAATTCCGGTGAAAATGTGATATATAAAGAAAAGAAATAAAAAAAAACTCATGAGGGGTTGACAAATGCTACCAAAACGGTTATATTATAGGTGGAGTAAAAAATGGAGTTAAAATACTACTTTGATTACAATGCCACAACGCCTAC
>JAGLSW010000637.1 GCA_023135565.1 Candidatus Aminicenantota bacterium
CGGAAAAACCCATAAAAGCCAACGAAAGCAAACCGGCGGTAACTAAAGCGATGGGCGCTCCTTTCATGGCTTCGGGGATATCATAAAGCTCCAACCTTTCGCGGATACCGGCAAATATCACTAAGGCCAGCCCGAAACCGACAGCGGTGGCCGCGGCAAACACCACACTCTGAGCCAGGTCATAGTCCCGCCTGAAAACCAGCAAAGCAACGCCCATTATGGCGCAGTTGGTGGTAATCAGGGGCAGGTACACTCCCAATGCCTGGTAAAGAGGCGGACTGACTTTTTTCATGATGATTTCCACCATCTGTACTAAGGCGGCTATTATCAGGATAAAGGCCACGGTCTGCATAAATTCGATCTTCAGCGGCGTCAGCAGCAGGGCCTGGATCAGGTAGGTCACTAAAGTAGCCAGGGTCATGACAAATACGACGGCAGCGCTCATGCCCACGGCAGTGGAAATCCTGGTGCTGACTCCAAGAAAAGGACAGATGCCCAAGAACTGGCTCAAGACGATGTTGTTAACAAAAATTGCACCGATTATAATAATAAAATATTCCATGGTTTCACCTCATTACGCGTCCCTGCGCGGGCGGGACTTTTTCGTGAGCTTGTTGACAAAGGCGATCAAAAAACCGAGGGCAATAAAAGCGCCGGGCTGGAGAATAAAAAGCAGTATGGTGTCGGCGTCTTCAGCCACGAAACGCCGGCCAAATATAGAACCTGCTCCCAATATCTCCCTGACGCTGCCCAGCAGCACTAAGGCAAAGGTAAAACCCAACCCCATTACCAGGCCGTCCACCAATGACGCCAGGAAACTTTTTTTGGAAGCAAAGGCTTCGGCACGGCCTAAGATCACGCAGTTGACCACGATCAACGGGATAAAAATCCCTAATTCTTCATGGAGATCGGGAGTATATGCGGCCATGGTCAAATCTATGATAGTAACAAAACTGGCGATAATCACGATAAATACGGGGATGCGCACTTTGTCGGGTATCAGGTTCTTGATTAAGGAGATGACCATGTTGGCGCCTAACAGCACGGCTGTGGAAGCCAATCCCATGCCTAAGCCGTTTTTGGCCGAACCGGTGACCGCCAGCGTAGGGCACATGCCTAACAACAGCACAAATACGGCATTCTCTTTTAACAAACCCCGGTGCAGTTCTTTTAATAGGTTCATTTTTTGCCTCCTCCCAGCAGCGCCCGGTAGGCCCGGTCCACGGCGTCGCAAAAAGCCCGGGAACTGATGGTAGCCGCTGTGATGGCATCAACCTGGCCGCCGTCTTTTTTTACTTTTAAATTAAACGCTGCCGGGTCCTTACCGCTGAACTGGTTCCTGAACTTCGGTTCCTTCATTTTGGTGCCCAAACCGGGGGTCTCTCTCTGTTTCAGCACCCAGGTCTTGTATATTTTGTTGTCTTTGTCGAAGCCCACCATCAACCAGATGCGCTCGGTAAAACCTTTGTCCGAATAGGTTTTGACTGCCGTACCGGCTGGCTGGCCTTCCTTTTTAGCCGGGTAAAGCAACAGGTCGGCGTCGCTTTCCAGGTTGTATTTTTCGCTGTCAGGGTCATTGTCGAATGCCGGCAGCACCTCTTGCAGGGCTTTCAGCGTCCTTTTTACTTCCACCATGGCCCGCGCCTCTTTGGTGCCGCTGTAGGTAAAACTTAAGGCCAGGGCGGAAAGTACGGCCACGGTCGTTAAAACCAGCACCATGTTAAAGAAAGTGGAGGGTAATTTCTTCTTACTGCTCATAGTTCACCTCCTTGCCGAAGCGTTTGGGTTTGAAGTATTTGTCGATCAGCGGCACAAAGGCATTCATGATGAGTATGGCATAGGCCACGCCATCGGGATACGTACCGAAAAGCCGGATGGCGCCGCAGAGTATGCCGCCGCCAACCGCAAAAACAATCTGCCCTTTGATGGACATGGGGCCGGTCACCATGTCCGTGGCCATAAACCAGGCTCCCAACATGACTCCACCGGCCAAAATATGGAACAGCGGGTCAACATATTTGTCGGGGTCGATAAGCCAGAACACCCCGGTAAAAGCGACCATGGACAATAGGAAAAAAACGGGGATATGATAGGTGATGATCTTCTTATAGAGCATATAAAAACCGCCGAGCAAAATAGCTACTACCGAAATCCCGCCGACACAACCGCCTACATTGCCGATAAACAAATCGAAATAAGAGGGTATCAGGTCAGCCAGGTCAACGATGCGTTTGCCTTCCCTGATGGCATCTTTCAGCGAAGTTAAAGGGGTGGCGGTGGTGACGGCGTCGGCGCCGAAAGTCCATATTTTTTGCATTGGCTCCGGCCAGGTGGTCATCTGCACCGGGAAACTGGCCAACATAACGGCCCGCCCTACCAATGCCGGGTTAAAGGGGTTATTGCCCAGACCGCCGAAAGCCATTTTGGCAATGCCGATGGCGGCGATAGCCCCCACCAGCAATTGCCACCAGGGTATGCCGGAGGGTACGTTGAAAGCCAGCAGCAGGCCGGTGACAGCGGCGCTGCCGTCAAAAGCGGTAACTTTTACTTTAAGGATAAATTCCTGGATAAGAAATTCGCTAACGATACAGAAGGTGACGCTCAAAAATACCACCCTGAGCGAATTCAAACCATAGAAGTAAACCGAGGCCAGGAAGGTGGGAATTAACGCGATCACTACACCCCACATTATTTGTTTTACACTGAGGTCTCCTTTTTCGTGGGGCGAAAGGGAGACGGTTAATTGTTTGCTCATTTTTGCCTCCTTTCCCTCATGATGCGCATCACGCTGGCTTTGCCGTACCGTATATAGTCCAGCAGGGGGCGTGACGCCGGGCAGGTGTAACTACAGGAACCGCACTCGATGCAATCCACTATACCGCTGGTTTCGCAGCCGCCGTAATTTTTGTTTTCCGCCAATCGTTCCAAAAGGTAAGGTTCTAATCCCATGGGACAGACATAGACACATTTGCCGCAGCGGATACAGTTTTCCATTTCCCTTCTTCCGGCTTCGCTCCCGTCGATGAGGATAAAGCCTGAAATGCCTTTAGTGATGGGAACTTCTAAGGAATTCACCGCTTTGCCCATCATGGGGCCGCCGCATATTACTTTGCTCGTGTGCGCGGGTATCTCTTCGCCCAGGGCTTCTAAAAGTTTGCCCGCGGGAGTGCCTATCCTTACCTTAAAATTACCGGTTTTGGAGAGTTTTTTCCCGGTGATGGCGACCACCCGTTCGACAAGGGGTTTATTCTTCTGCACCGCTTCGTATACGGCCAGGGCGGTAGCCACGTTGTTGGTGATGCAGCCCACGTCTAAAGGCAGCTTACCGCTGGGTATTTCCCGGTTGAGCAGGGCTTTGATGAGCTGCTTCTCCGCCCCCTGGGGGTAAAACACTTGCAAGGGGACAACTTCTACCCCGGGGATATTTTCTGCTTTTTTGGTCATCATCTCGATGGCGTCCGGTTTGTTGGCTTCTATGCCGATAATGGCCCGGTCTACTTTGCCTGCTTTTTTCATGACCTGGATACCTGAGAGGATTTCGTCGCTTTTTTCCAGCATCACCCGGTGATCCGCAGTTAGGTACGGTTCGCATTCCACACCGTTTACCACTAAGGTGTCCGCGGTTTTCCCTTCAGGAAACATGTACTTTACATGAGTAGGAAAAGCAGCGCCGCCCATACCCACGATACCCATCTCTTTGATCTTTTCGACGATCCGGATAGGCTCCGGTTTTATTTCGCTTATTAACTCTTCCGATTTATCTATACTGTCTTCCCATTCATCCCCTTCGGTTTTTATGAAAACTGCTTTCCTGCGGTAACCGCTGATGTCTACCACATCGTCTATTTTGAGCACCGTGCCGGAAACCGAGGCATGGATGTTGGCCGATATGAAGGCTTCGCCCCTGGCGATCAGGGTGCCAACTTTTACTTTGTCGCCTTTTTTTACCACCGGCACGGCGGGGGCGCCGAGATGCTGGGATAAAGGGATGTTGACTTCTCCCGGGGGAGGCAGTATTTCTATGGGCGCGCCCGCCGACAATTTATTCTCCGGGGGATGAATGCCACCCAGTTTAAAAGTTTTCAACTTCATTGTTTTACCTCTTCTTTAGCAGTTTCAACTTTTTTGCCGGCGACTTTTTCTGCTGCTGTTTTTCCGGGAGCAGCCCGGGATTTCTTTTTGGGCGGCTGGAAAGTGGCCAGGATAGCTCCCGTCGGACACTCGGGGATACATAATCCGCAGGCGATGCATTTTTCCGGGTCTATGTAGGCCAGGAAATTCTCTACCCTGATGGCGCCGGCTTTTTCCGGGCACACTTTTTCACATTTGCCGCAGCCGATGCAGGCAGCTTTGCAATTCTTCCTGACCACGGCGCCTTTTTCTTTGTTTACGCAGCACACCCAAACCCGCCTGTCTTTCCTGCCCCGCGGCCTGATTTCGATAATCTCCCTGGGGCAGACTTCGACGCAGGCGCCGCAGGAAACGCATTTTTCCGTTTCCACTTCCGGCAGCCCGGTTTCACGGTTGATGTGAATGGCGTCGAAATCGCATACATCGACACAGTCGCCTAAACCTACGCAGCCCAAAGGACAACCGTTTGCGCCACGGAAAAGGGCATGGGAAATGGCGCATTTTGCCGGGCCGTCGTAATGGAGCTGCTGCGGCGCTTTCTGCCTGGAACCGCCGCAGCGTACCACGGCGGCGGTGGGTTCAGCTTCATCCACGTCTAAACCTAAGTATCGACCTACCTCCGACATGGTATCGCTGCCGCCCGGCGGGCACATAAAACCTGCAAGATCACCGTTGTCCGCGGCGTCTACCAGGGCTTCGGAAAAACCCCGGCAGCCGGGATAACCGCAGCCGCCGCAGTTTGCGCCCGGCAGCAGATCGAGTACTTCGTCGATGCGCGGGTCTTCATCCACCTTGAATTTTTTGGCTACCAGGAAAAGGGTCACTGCGGCCCCGGCGGCCACAATTCCTAAAATAAAAACCGGGTATAAAATCAGCGGATTCACGATTCACCTCGTTCGGTTTTATTCTTGAATGCTTTGAAAATAAAGTCTTTTTCGATCTTTTTCTTAAATAAGTAGAGCAAAAAATAGTAGGGGACAAGGCTGCCTACAGCAGAGAGCGCGGCGCTAGTATCCCCGGAGCCCGCTGCATAGGCCGCGCAGAGCGCCAGCATCATTACTAAGAAAGGCAGGACAAAAGAATAGAATATGGCTTTCCAACCTAACCTTTCTTCCATGATAACCTGTACGTGGTCGCCCAATTGCAGTGCTTCATAAGGAACCGCCCGGATGTGTTTTCCAGTTGTTCCCGTGGTTGAGCAGAGGCTTTTTGCGCCGCATGAGGCGCAGGCCGGTTGGGCTGAGATTTTTACTACATACTCCCCCTGTGCTATCTCGATTACTTGCCCATCATGGGAAATACCGATACTTCCACTCATATAGTCTTTCTCCGGCCCGCTGCTGACGGGTTTTTTAGGTTAGCGGCATTTTTTTAAGTTCGATTATAAAAACGTAATATCTTAACGATTATGCAAGGGCTAAGGATATAACATTTCGGGGGAAAAATCAACTTTTTTAGTGATATTTTGTGAAAGTTTGCTAAGAAAAGCCCGCGGCGCGGGCACCCTATAATCCGCTTCGCGGCAAAAACAGCAGAGGCCGGGGAATCTAAAACCCGCTGTGTGGTAAAAAACAATCGTTTTGGTCAACCGGAGCATTGCAACATTAGCAATTAGCATCCGACAACCGCGGTTTTTGTCCGATTTAATATGCTAATTGCTAATTGTTTAAATGCTAAATGCTAATTGACCGGCCCCCCGGTCTACCCGGGGGCATATCCGGCATCTCTAACAAAGGCAGGACGGGAAGTACTGAAGTTAATTCCGCGCGCCAAAACCGGCCTTGCTTCCAATATGCTGAAAGGCGTCCCGGTAGGAATCACCCGCTGTAATCTAAAACCTGATTTTTCGAGTAGGTGGCTGTATTCGTTTTTGGTTCTTACCCGTCCACCCATCATGGTCATAAAATTTACATCCAGGACTTTACTGAAGTCCGGTTCATTATTATCCTCTTTAAGGATGTTTTCGATAATCAACAGTATCGCGTCGTCAGGCACTGCCCTGCTCAGATTGGAAAGTACCTCTACCGCTTTCTCATCATCGAAATCATGTAAAACAGATTTCATCAGGTAGGCATCATAACCGTCCGGGACAAATTCAAAGAAGTCTCCCGGGATGTATCGCAATCTTTCGTTTAATTTGTTTTCCCGCGAACCGGCTTCGCTCTCCAGGGCTTCGACTCTCGACGGCAGGTCAAAGAGAATACCGTCTATTTCCGGGTAAGCGCGTAGTATAGCCAGCAGTTGGCTGCCGCTGCCGCAGCCCACATCGGCTATAGTCCTGAAACCTGAAAAGTCGTAAGCATTCACTACAGGTACATCCGAAGTAGCTGAAATCCCATGCATGGCTTCATAGAATAACCGCTGAGCTTGTGAATTATTTCTCAGCCAATCGAAAAAGTTCATGCCATATTTTTTTTCATAGAAATCTTTCCCGGTCCTGGCGGTTTCCAGGATATTGTCCCAGAAACCGTTTGCCCAATCGGAGCCGGTGGCTTTTATAAAGGTATACATCGAATCTTCGAGATCGGTCTGCAAGTGTCTACCCAGGTTGTTGGTTTCAAAGTGTTTGTTTTTTTTGGCTTTGAATATACCCTCGCTGGTTAGGGTTCTCATGATGCGGTATAAAGTGTCGGCATCGCCCCCTGTCTCCCCGGCCAATTGCGCGATGCTTTTCGGCCCGTCTTTTAACTGGTCGGCGATGCCTAATTCCACAGCAACATATATAGACCTGTTAATTACGATATTTCCTATTGCATAGTTAAGCAAAACAGTTTGCGGCGGAATTAGCTTTCTCTGCAATTTTTTTAAAAAATCTACGATACTCAAAGCGATATTAGTGAGAAATGCGGGCGGCGTTTTCGGTTTACCGTGCTCTCTTGCTTTCATCCTGTTACCTCCTACTTATACATTTTATTTCCTATGCCATTACATGGCGGTAATGAACAACATGTTTAACCCGGCGAGATTCTTATATATATCACCATCTTATATCTTTAGCAATTTTTATGCCAGGTTCATCCCTACACCGGGTAATCGAGCGAAATGCAGGTTATATAAGGGCTTGTGAATAAAAAAAGACAAAAAAAACCGGGAACCCATATGGCACAATGTTGACAAAATTTGATACGTTTTTAGAATACTGCCGATATTGCTGCTTTTTCTCAATGTAAACGAAAGTTGAATATGCAAAAAAAAGCGCACCCCTAATTTTACTTTTTGGGCTGGTTGGCGGCAATGAGTTTTTTGAACTTTTTTCCTGCTTTCCAGGCTTCCCGCAGGTTTTCGGTTTCCCGCAGTTCGATTTTGATAAAGTCGGCTTTAAGCCAGTCGTCGCCGTGCAGCAGGAAGCGGTGGTCTTTATGAAATTCGCTCCTCTGGTCGATATAGAGTTTCATGAAGTTTGCATAATCGCCGGTGACGCCGACTTCGTCTATATCCGCGTAGGCTAGTTCGAAGAACATCTCTAAGGCTTTGCCGTCCCGTTCGTGCCCTTCAAAAAGGAGGGAGCCTTTCTTAAAAGTCAGGTCGCCGTAATGATATACATAGTTGCCCGCGCTGACAAACACGATGCCTACTTTCAGGGTTTTGCCCTGGAATGCTCCGAGCGGCAAAATCAGCGCCGCTAACAGTAATGTTAAGATAATTTTTTTCATGTTACCTCCGGTTTTATTATACCATTACATGGCGATAATGCACAACATGTTGTACATATTTCAAGTTCCCATCGTCAGGTGGCTTTTTTTCAAGCTCAGTCCCGGGAAAAACCCGTGCCATTACATGGCGGTAATGATGAAAATGTTCGTCATAATTCACGTCCCGTCGCCAGACGGTTCTTTTCCTGAGCGCAGTCTCGGGGAAAGCCCGGACTAATCGACATATCCCAGGAACAGCTCCCTGGTCTTTTGCATCAAGTCGGCAATAGTTTTCCTGGAATAGCCGGTAGTGGGGATAGGCTTTTCAAATATTAACTCGACTTTCCCGGGTCTTATGATCCAACTGCCTTTTCTCTTAAATTTATAACAGCCGAGCTGGATAATAGGAAGAATGTCGAGACCGGACTCTATAGCCAATAAAAAAGCGCCCTTTTTGAATTCGCCCAATTTGCCGGTTTTAGTCCGCGTTCCTTCCGGTAAAATGATAATGGAAAGATCTTTCTTCTTATGAAGCTGCCGGACTGCTTCTTTAAGGTTTTCTAAAGCTCTGCGGGCGTTCTTGCGGTTGATGGGAAGTTGACCGAGACGCCGGATCACCCAACCATACAAGGGCCATTTGAAATGGCTCTCTTCTTCGACGCTGCGCACTTTTCCCGGGTAGCGCGTATAAAAAAGGAAAGGGTCCAACATGTTAACATGATTCATCATGAGTATATATTGTTTTTGCGGATCGACGTTTTCGAGCCCCGTCGTTTTCTGCCGGATGCCGACGCAAAATACAAGCGTACGGCACATGCTTTTTACCATCCATTCAAAAACTCTCCCGGTATGGAATATCCCGGTAATTAATATAAAAAACGATCCCAGGATAAAGGTCGTTACTCCGAAAAACCATGCCATTGCAGATATTATATATTCTTTTATTTTTTTCATCGAAGTTAGTTTATATCACAATAGAGAGTAACTTTCAAATGATACGGGGTGCGGGTGCGGCGCACCCACCCTCTGAGCCCCGGTTTGCATATCGCGAATCACTGACCACAAGCAATCACGACTATTGCCCCCTCAACGCTCCCCCACGCATTTTTCTTTTAGCCTTCTTTTAGCCTTCTTTTAGCCTGCCATGAAATTACTTTGCCT
>JAGLSW010000638.1 GCA_023135565.1 Candidatus Aminicenantota bacterium
ACAAAACGCCGGCGTCGATGGTGTCTGCCGTAGTGGCCTGGAAATCGCCGCTGACAGGTGTGATCAATCCTTTCTCAGCAGCCTGCCATAGTTCATCTAAGGTGGTTTTGGGGCTTTTGCCGTCGAGCAGGGCTAAGGTCTGCAAATCAAACCGGCTGCCGATGCAGGCGCAGTACTTCAAAGCTTGTTGGGTGGGCGCACGGAGCGATTCGATTTGAGTTACCAGCAGGTCGGTCACACTGCCGGACATTTTTTTTATCTCAGCTTCCTGCCACTGCCAGCGGCGGGTATCCGCGTCGAAGTAAATAAGCCCGCTGTCATACGAAGATTGCAAAAACTGCCTGACAAAAAAAGGATTACCCCGGGTTTTCCGGTAAATTAAACCGGGCCAATCCTCGCTTACATTTCCCAAAGTGTCCTCTAACAGCGCCCTGATATGCTCCTCCCGTAAAGGTATTAGACTTAAAAGGGTGACCGGGGCGCCGGTTTTTTCGAGTTCTTCTGGCATGCGCAGGGCAGGGTGAGCCGCATCCGTTTCGTCATCGCGATAGGCGCCGATAACCAGCAAATAGCGGCTGGAGGTGTGACTCACCAACCGTTTTAAAAAATCCAGGCTGGCCGGGTCGGCCCACTGCCAATCATCTATAAACAGGACCAGGGGAGATTCCTCGTGGGCCAGGGCAAGCACAAAGTTCTCAAAAACCAGCTTGAAGCGGTTTTGGGTTTCGCCGGGCCCTAATTCCGGCACCGGCTGCTGCTCGCCGATGATTAGGGACAACCGCGGCAGGATATCGACGATCAAGCGGCCGTTATCACCTACTGCTTGCAGTATTCTTTCTTTGCCGGCGGCCAACTGTTCACTGTCCTCCTGGAGCAGAAGGTCGAGGAAAGATTCAAGGGCCTGGATTACGGCGCTGTAGGGGGTGCTGTGCGTGTACTGCTCGAACTTGCCCGATACGAAATAGCCGTTCTTTTCCAAAATCGGCCGGTAAATTTCTTCTATCAGGGCGGTTTTGCCCACACCGGCGCTGCCTGCCGTCAGGATCATTTCCGCTGCCCCGGAACTCACCCGGTTAAAGGTCTGCAGGATTGTTTGGATTTCCCGGTCGCGGCCATACAGTTTCCGGGTGAGGTGAAATTCCCCGGTAAAATCCTGTAAACCAGGCTTAAAATCGCTGTATTCTAAGCATTTTTCTAAATCGTATTTCAAACCATAGGTGGATTGATAGCGGTCTTCGGCGTCTTTGGCCATGAGTTTCTGCACCACGGCGGAGACATTGGGCGGTATCCCCGGTTTGATTTTATGAACCGGCAGGGGGTGGGCAGCGATGGTGTTATGTATGGCTTCTAAGGGATCATCGGCGTAGAAAGGCAGTTTCCCGGTCAACAGTTCATAGAAAGTCACTCCTAAGGAGTAAAAATCGCTGCGAAAATCCATGGCCCGGTTTACCCGTCCGGTTTGTTCCGGTGAGATATAAGCCAGTGTGCCCTGCAGGGCCAAGGGGCTGCGGAAGGCCTGGTTTTCACGAAAGAGCACCGCGGAAATACCGAAGTCGATGATTTTAGCCCGACCTGTTTCCCGGTTGAAAATAATATTAGTGGGGTTGATATCTTTATGGATAATATTTTTTTTATGAATGTCGCCGATAATTTCGGTTATTTTAACAGCCAGAGCCAGGAAATCCGGCAGCGTCATATTTCCGGCCAGCCCCAATTGGGCAAGCGAATCGCCGCCGAAATCTTCCAGGACCATCATCCAGCGGCCGCGGTCGGTTTCCTGGCTGTAAGCTTGCACCACGCCGGGGAGGTTCAAAGTGCGGGTAATATCGTATTCCCGTTTAAACCAGGCGATTCTTTTAGGTGAGGGCGGGTCGCCTTGAAGGATTTTGAGGATAACGGCCCGCTTATCGGAGTTCCGCCGCGCCCGTAAGATCAAGGAAGTCGGGCTTTCATAGAGTTTTTTATCGATTTTATAACCCGGTATAGTCATTGCTTTTATAGCTCCTTGCAGGCGCGGCAGTCACAACCGTGGAACAAGATAGTAAAATTTATTTCTCTCACAGGTTCATTTTAAAAGAAAAGTCTTTTTTTTTCAAGAGATGTCGATTTTTTTTTCAAACAGTTGATTTATGACCCCCGCTTTTGCTGTACCCCCGCGAAGCGGCTAAGAGGTTGGGTGTGCCGCACCCCCGCGGGCTTTTTATCGGTATTTGACTAAATTGTAAAACCGGTGTAAACTATGCCTTACATGACGTTAATTGACGGCTTGTTTGTATAAAGCTAATTTTCACCGGCAGGTGGCTTCCCGCCGGGCCCGGTCTTGAACAAAACGCTTAATTATAAGGAGGAACTATCATGAAGCGTATCAACTTTACTTCTATTATATGTTTTTTTGGCGGTCTGATGATTTTTGTTTTGACCCTTTCTTTTGCTGTCTCTTTTTCCCTCTGCCTTCCCCTCCATGCGGAAGAAGGCATGCTGCCCCTGAGCGAAATCCATAAACTGGATCTAAAAACAAAGGGCCTCAAAATCGATCCCGCCCAGGTGTACAACCCTAACGGCATCAGCCTGATCGACGGCATTATTAACCTCAGCGGCTGTACCGCCTCTTTCGTTTCCGGCGAAGGTCTCATCTTAACCAATTACCACTGCGCTTTCCGGGCTATCCAATCCCTTACTACCAAAGACGACGACTATATGCAGGCGGGTTTCCTGGCCAAAGAGCGCGGCGGCGAAATGCCTGCTAAAAGCTACCGGGTGCGCATCACCGAATCTTACCGGGACGTCTCTACGCAGGTTTTGAGCGTAGTGAAAAAGAAAATGGATTACGCCGAACGCACCAAAGCAATCGAGAAAAAAATTAAAGAGATCGAACTTAAAGCGGAAAAGCAAAATCCCGGCAAACGGGCCAGGGTGGCCGAGATGTTTGTCGGCAAAAGCTATGTGCTCTTTATCTCTACCGATATTAAAGATGTGCGCCTGGTTTTTGCTCCGCCCCGGTCTATCGGCGAGTACGGCGGCGAAATCGACAACTGGATGTGGCCCCGCCACACCGGTGATTTTGCTTTTATGAGGGCTTATGTGGCGCCCGACGGCGCCATGGCCGGATACTCCCCGGAAAACGTCCCCTACCGGCCGCGCAAACACCTGAAAATAGCGCCGCAAGGGGTCAAAGCCGAAGATTTCGTATTTATTTTAGGATATCCCGGCCGCACCCGCCGTCACAGCACCTCCCATTTTGTTTCTTTTGAAGAAGAGGTGCGGCTGCCCTATGTGGTCGATCTCTATGGCAAGCTGATCTCGGTTTTGGAAGAAATGAGCGAGCAGGACCGTGCCGCTGCCATCAAACTTGCCCCCCGCACCGGCGGTTTCTGGAACAGAAAAAAGAGGTACAGCGGCCAACTGCAGGGTTTAAAAAAGGTCAAATTGGTGGATAAAAAAAGAGCAGAAGAAAAAGCCATGCAAGACTTTATCGACCGGGATAAAAAAAACAAGAAAAAGTACGGTAATCTTTTAGAATCATTCGCTAATTTCTACGCGGAGAAAAGGGCCACGGCGGAATATGAATTGACCCTGGATTATCTTTTTCAGAGTTACCCGCTGCGGTCGGCGTACACTGTTTACGAAGCCTCCATCGAAAGAAAGAAAAAAGATACGGACAGGCTGTCGGCATATATGGAGCGCAATTTCTCCCGCACCAAAGAACGGTTGGAAATGCGGATGAGCAACTATTTTGAACCTTACGAGAAGGTTGCCTTGAAAGAGATGCTGCTGCGGGCCGCCCGTCTAAAAGGCGACAAAAAGATAGCGGTGGTGGAAAACATCATAAAAGGCAAAACAGGAACAGGTGTTGAAAAAGCCATCGATGCTTTTATCGAAGCAAGTTACAAAAAGACTAAACTAAAGGATCCCGCCTTTGTGATGGGATTATTCGGAAAAAATCCGGCTGAGTTAAAAAGCCTCGAGGATCCCTTTTTGGAATTTGCCGCGGCGCTTTCCCCCGACATCGTGGCCCACGATAAAAACAAAAAAAGGCGAAAAGGTATCAGCGCCGGTCTTTTATCCCGGTTAGTAGATATTAAGAAGCAATTCTTAGGTAAGGATTTTCTCCCCGACGCCAACAGTACGCTGCGTCTCACTTACGGCAGAGTGCGCGGTTATTCGCCTAAAGACGCAGTCTACTCCTTGCCCTTTACTACCATAAAAGGAATCGTAGAAAAGCATACCGGCCAGGAGCCTTTCGATGCGCCGCTGAAACTCATGGACTTGCACCGGGCCAAGGATTTCGGCCAATTTAAGCACCCGGAGTTAGACGATGTGCCGGTAGCCATGCTGTATAATTTAGACACAGTGGGTGGGAATTCCGGCAGTCCTGTATTGAACGCCTTTGGTGAGTTGGTAGGACTTAACTTCGACCGGGTATATGAAGCTACTATAAATGATTATGCCTGGAATGAAAGTTACAGCCGGTCTATCGGTGTGGACGTCCGTTTTATACTCTGGTTCACCCAGAAGTTTGCCGGAGCCGATCACCTGCTAAAAGAAATGAACATTTTTTAAGCGGATTTCGTGCTTGCGCCGCGATTTATTGGCCGGGGACGCCGTCCCCCCTGCGAAGCGCATCCCGGTTTTTTGCTGCCTGAAAAGAAAAAAATACCGGCATAAGGAGGCTTTTTTAAATGATTAAACAAAAAAAATCTATAAAGAAAGGGAATAGGTCTGAAATCGGTACTTATCAATGGAGCAAAGAAAGCCAGGGCAACCTGAGTCGAAAAGAAAAGTTTGGAATCGTAGGAATGTTGATTAAGTCACAAATGGTCAACCTAGTACAAAGCTTGCGTTATAAATTGGGTTTGTCGAAGGACTCCCTAAAAAACATCGACTTCGAGGCCATTGTCCGGCCTGATTCAAAGATTGCCCGGGAAGCTGAAGAAATGTGCCGGGAGCTGTATACGCCGGTATTCGCCAATCACTGTTGGCGCACTTACTATTGGGGCGTTTTGTTAGGACAGGCCGATGGGCTGCGTATCGATGCCGAATTGCTCTTTGTAGGCAGTCTTTTGCATGACCTGGGATTGTCGGATAAGTACAGCCCGCAAGCCGATCATTCCTGTTTTGCTCTTAATGGGGCTAACATAGCCTATAAACTGGCGCTTGAACAGGGTTGGGATGATGGCCGCGCCCAAATCCTCTACAATTCTATCGGTTTACATATAAATCCGCTTATTGAAGTCGCCGAACATGGTCCCGAAGCCAAACTTATAGGTAACGGGGCCTACTTAGATATTATCGGGATCAGGCATTATTGTTTGACGCCCGAAGTTATTAAACAAGTGCATCAGCTTTTTCCCCGGGGAAACTTCGTGGCGGATATCTTGAGGGTAATGAAAAGCATAGATCACCCTCGTGATACGAGATCGGGATTTATGTCCAAGATCGGCATAGATTTCCTTGCCAATAGAAATCCTTTGGATAAAACGGCTGCTTGACCCATCTTCCATTTTATATTTCTAAATATTGCCTCACAAATTACACAGATTTACACAAATTTCAAGAACTTAGTGGTTAAGTGGTTGGGAACGACTTCCGCAGCAATGACTTATCTATTAAATTAATTATTCACATCAATAAATTAGGTTTTTACAGCAAAAAAACATCACGTGCCTCATAAACTTGTTGGCGCGGCCCCCAGTTTTTCCGGCAAGGTTGACGGAAAATACCGGGTTTTTAGCGAACTTCCGGG
>JAGLSW010000639.1 GCA_023135565.1 Candidatus Aminicenantota bacterium
TTAGAATCAAAAGCACTCCCTGCCGCGAAGCGGCTTATTGGCTGGGTGCGCCGCACCCCGCGCCGCGGGCCTAATTTTAACAAATTCTGGGTAGCTGCTCCTCGATCAACAAAGAAAGCATCCGCTTCCCGCCCACAGCCGTTTCTACATAAACTTTACCGGCGTACCCGGCGCATATCTCGCCGATCACAGCCGCTTCCCGGCCCTCTTCTATGGTTCTCATGACTTCGACAATACCCGCAGCCGCTTCTTTTTTTACTACCAGCAGCACTTTGCCTTCATTGGCCGCATAAAGAGGATCGATGCCCAAAATATCGCAAACACCCCGCACTTCCTCTTTTACCGGCAGTTTTTCTTCTATGAGCTTAGCGCTGAAAGACTTCCCCTGCGCCAGTTCATTTAAGACGGAAGCCACACCGCCCCGGGTGGCGTCGCGCATAAACTTAATCGCCCCGGGATACTTCTCCATAACCGCGGCAATCAAATGATTCAGCGGGGCGCTGTCCGAATGCAGCCCTTTGGAGAAAGAAAGCTTGTTACGCTGCGCCATTACCGCAATGCCATGGTCGCCGATGCCGCCGTTGATAACGATAATATCTCCGACAGCAATATCTTTACGCTGCAATCCAGCTTTCAAAACACCGATGCCGGATGTGTTGATGAAAATTTTGTCTGCTTTTCCCTTTTCAACTACCTTGGTGTCCCCGGTGACAATCTGAACCCCGGCATACTCAGCAGCCCGCTTCATGGAGTCCATTACTTTTTCTAATTCGGCAATGGCAAAACCTTCCTCCAAAATAAAACCGGAAGAGATATAAAGGGGCGTCGCTCCCATTACAGCCAGATCATTAACCGTGCCGTTGATCGCCAACTCACCGATGTCCCCCCCGGGGAAAAATAGCGGCGTTATAGTAAAAGTGTCGGTGGTGAAAACGATTTCTTTATCTACCGGGGGCAGCACAGCAGAATCATCCAACTGCAGCCCGCAGGTTGCGAATTTCTCTTTGATCAAACCGTTGATCAGTTCGTTCATTAATTTTCCGCCACTACCGTGGCCTAATAATATTTTGTCTTCCATATGATTACCTTGCCTCCGGCGACCAGAAACCGACCCGGTTTTTATCAAAAAAAAGTATACTCCCTTTAGCTTAAAAATTCAACTTTTTTATAGAGATTTTTTTTGACGGTTTGCGATCAGGCAGCCACCCCGGCAGGGTTACCGGAAGCAAAAACGCCTCCGATTTTCCGTAACATTCCAACGCACCGTGCACATTTTTTCTCGGTAAGCCCGGTAAAATTTTACCCGCTGCCGGTAAAAAAATTGCTTCGTCGCTGGAAAGAGAGGTAAACAAAATTTAAACAATTATTTTTTCGATTTTGGATTAAAAAGAGGGGTGCCAAAAGGGTGCCAAATATTTTTCAAATTATCGCCATTTTTAGCGATTTATAGCAATAACCAATTTTTGAAAAAATAGTGTAAAACGATCAATATAACAAGCTTTTCCGCCTATAATAGGGGCTTTTAAAAATCGCCGAAAAAGGTAACCGGTCTAACTACGAATCAAAAGGTTTGATATTATGTCCATTGAAAAACCGTAAGTCATAAAAATTTGAGTAACAGTGTCTTTTAATCGGTTATTTTTTTTGTTATAATGCGTTATGAAAAAGAAATTGAGAAATGCAATGTTAGATAAAAATCTAAAAGATTTAATTCTCATTTCAAAAAAATACCGTGTAGTTCATGCAAATTTAAAAAAGAGGGCTTTAGTTGACCTTTTACTCGAAAGAGTTCCCCAAAAAGTACTTAAAACAGAGATCAACTATAAATTGAAAATATCCCTTGCTAAAAAAGGTGCTTATGCCAGCATTATTAGTTTAGCGCTATCAGTTTTACTCTTTTTGATATCACAATTCTGGCTTGGTAATTCTTCAGGAACTAATATATTATCGGAAGACGAACTAGATGGTGTTTATTCAAGTGAACTTATACATCAAAATCCTGATATAGTTGAGGCAAAGAAAGAATTAGCCAATGAATATCACAAACTTGGAAATAATTACCTGTTCAGAAGGAATTACATTGATGCATTTGGCTCTTATTGTGAAGCGATAAGGTTATCACCGGGTAATCCAGAGTATATAGAATCAATTTTGAAAATTTTGGTTGACTTAAGTATGAATAAACAATTAGAAAAGTTTATTAGCCAAAACAGGAATTGCGACGCTGCAGTTGCGAAGTATTTCTACAAAGTTGGTTTAATATGGATGGCATTGGAAGACTATCAAAAATCCACACATTTTTTAGAAATAGCGAAAATTTGTTTAATGAAAAGTAAAACTCCTAAATCACCAACTATTAATACTATACAGAACTATATATATTTCGGAAAAAAAATACAAAATCAATTAAAAAAATATTGAAGGTTGAGAAAATGAAAAAAAGACATATTGAAATAATCTCTCTACTGGGTGCTGCTGTGAGTATTGTTACACTCATAATAACTTTTTTTACTCAGATTCTGTATCGTTCATCCAATGATATAGATCGTTTTTTTTTAATTAAGGAAGAATTAGTTTACCAAAAAACAGTTGAGTTAAAAACCGCGATTAAAGATATATGCTCAGGAGAAGAACGAGAACGAAAGGAAGCTTTGAAGGAGCTTGAAAATGGACGTATAGATAGAGCTCAAGCACTTATAGAAAAAGCAATAAATAAAAGATGTGGTAAATTATCTTTAAATTATTATCTATTAGGAAATATCCATTCAATAAAAACAGAGCCATCTTATCAGAAGGCTATAGATTCTTACTCAGCCGCTATAATTATGGAACCAAATAGTACGAGGTATCTGTTTGCCTTAGCTAATTCTTACTTTGAACTACCAGATTATGAAAAAGCTATAGTACATTATGAAAAACTTTTGTCTATAGAAAAAAAAAGCCATAATGTGGCAACTATTCATACAAACCTGGGCAGTGCATGGAAGGCTTTGGGCAGATATGATAAGGCCATCGAATACTATGAGAAAGCTCTTCGCAGCGATCTGGAAACCTTTGGCCAAGGCCATCCATCTGTAGCAAGAGACTTGAACAACTTGGGTAGTGCATTGAGTGCGCTGGGAAAATATGAGAAGGCCATCAAATACTTTGAGAAAGCTCTTGACAGCGATCTTAAAACTTATGGCAAAGATCATCCGAATGTAGCTACAAGATGGAACAACCTGGGCAGGGCATGGTATGCATTGGGCAGATATGAGAAGGCCATCGAATACTATGAGAAAGCTCTTGCCAGTGTTATGAAAACCTATAAAAAAGACCATCCGCAAGTGGCTACTTACTGGAACAACCTGGGTAGTGCATTGAGTGCGCTGGGAAAATATGAGAAGGCCATCAAGTACTTTGAGAAAGCCCTTGACAGCAATCTGAAAACTTATGGCAAAGATCATCCGAACGTAGCTACAAGATGGAACAACCTGGGCAGGGTATGGTATGCGTTGGGCAGATATGATAAGGCCATCGAATATTATGAGAAAGCCAATGCAATAAACATCAAATATTTAGGAAAAGAACATCCACGTGTTGCTTTAACCTTGAACAACCTTGGTGGGGCATGGTCTTCGCTGGGGCAACATGATAAGGCCATCGAATACTATGAGAAGGCCCTATCAACAATCATAAAGACCTATGGCAAAGATCATCCAAACGTGGCTACTTTATGGAACAACCTGGGCAGGACATGGTATGCGTTGGGCAAATATGAGAAGGCCATCGAATACTATGAGAAAGCCTTAAAAATTTCTGAGCGTTTATTTGGGAAAGACCACCCGAATACAAAAGCAGTTAAAGAAAACCTTGAATTTGCCCGGATTAAATTAAAATAGCCCTCGGCTAGTTAGTTTTACAATAAACTTCCCTATTCGAGGTATCATGTAAACCTGCAGCCTGGTTAGTGAACCGTTAAGAAAAATCTCTATAAAAAAGTTGAAATTTTGAGCTAAAGGGAGTATACTTTTTTTTCGATAAAAACCGGTTCGGTTTCCGTTAGATTTCGTTGGAATTTGGGACGCAAAACGGCCACAGATTTACCCCGATTTTCGGCGATTTTTTGAGGCAGTTTTTTTCAGACTGTGTGAGTGAGTGTGTCACCTAATGGTGC
>JAGLSW010000064.1 GCA_023135565.1 Candidatus Aminicenantota bacterium
TACCAAAGCGGAAGAACTTTTCGCTAAACAAAAGTTTTGATCAAACTTTGTCAAAAGTTTGGCCCCCGGCAGGGATTATCGTTATCGGGGTCAAGTCTTGTTTTGCAACATTTGTACACTTCTACGCACCGAAATCCCGGTCACTGAACAAACGTAAGCATTGCCGGGAGGTTAAGGGAAAAGACTAAAAGTCATATCTTAACCGAGGATTTCCTCGATCGAGCCAAAAGGGAAGGCCGCTTATAGACTGCCCGGTTCTTTTTTTCAAAATTTGTGTAAATCCGGGTAACCTGTGGGCCATATTTAGAATTCCTGGCCGAAAATGAATAAACCTTGACATATGCCAGCCTTTGTTTTAACATTAAAACTATGAAAAAAATAAAAAGCCTGAAAAAAATCCCCTACGGGATTTCCAATTATACCCTCTTCCGGGAAGATAACCTCTACTATGTGGATAAAACAAGGTTTATCAGGCATATCGAAGAAAAAGGATATTTCTTATTTTTTATCCGGCCGCGGCGCTTTGGAAAATCCCTCTTCCTCTCCACTCTCCAGGTTTACTACGACATCGATCGCAAAGACCGCTTCGATTTTTTTTTCAAAGATACCGCCATCCATCGAGACCCTACGCCGGGAAAAAACAAATACCTGATTTTAAAATTCGACTTCTCCGCGGTGAATCCCGATGTTCACCAGGTTGAGGATTCCTTCTTAAGCCACGTCAAAAACAGTTCGGACATTTTTTTATATCACTATAAAGAACTGCTGGGCATAACGCCCGACGAAGCCAAAACAGAACTCGCCGCTAAAAAAAATCCCTCGGACATCATCGAAACTGTCCTGAAATACTGCCGGGAAAAAAAACAAAAAGTGTATGTTTTTATCGACGAATACGACAATTTCGCCAACACCATTTTATCTACCGCCGGGGAACCAGAATACCAAAAGTTGACTCATGGAGAAGGTTTTTTCCGGGCTTTCTTCAATGTGCTCAAAAGCGGCACCTCCGGCCCGGACGCTCCCATTTCAAGACTATTTATGACCGGCGTTTCGCCCATCACCTTAGACGACGTCACTTCCGGTTTTAACATTGCCGGGAATATCTCTCTCGACCCCGGTATAAACGACATGCTGGGGTTTACCCGCGGCGAAGTGGAAACCATGATCGAATACTACAGGCAGGCGGGAAAAATTCACCACCCCACGGCGGAACTGCTGCCGCTTATGCGCCGCTGGTATAATCGCTACCGCTTTTCCATGGACGCGGAAAAGGAGGTTTTCAATTCCGTCCAGGTATTGTATTTTTTAGATAACTATTTTATAAATTCCCGCATCCCCAGGGACATCGTAGACCGCAGCGTGCGCATCGATTACCAAAAGCTGCGGCACTTGATTATCATCGACCAAAAAGGTGCTCCCGGTTTATCTAAGTCAAACGGCAATTTTTCCAAACTCACGAAAATTATCGAAACCGGTTCCGTTCATTCTACTATCGAAAAAGGTTTCCCGGTGGATAAATTAACCGCCCCGGAGAATTTTATCTCTCTTTTATTTTATTTCGGACTTTTAACCATCAGCGGTATAGACGAGGCGAACAACGCCATTCTCAGCATCCCCAACGAAACCGTCAAAGGGTTATACTACGACTATATCAAAGAAACCTATGCTGAAACCCGGGTATTCAGCCTGGATATGGATCGCTACGCAGCGTTGATGCGGGAGATGGCTTTCCAGGGCAAATGGCGGCCTTTACTGGATTATATTAGCGAACGGATGCAGTCGGCCCTGGGTCTGCGCGATTTAATGACCCGGGAAAAAGCGATCCAGGCGTTTTTAAATGTTTACTTAGGTCTCAGTAATTTATATATCGTACATTCGGAGAAAGAGTTGAATCGAGGTTTCGCAGACTTAGTTTTGGAGCCTTTCCTGGCTCAATACCCGGCGATCAAATACTCTTATCTCATCGAGATCAAATATCTAAAATCATCCGCCGCTAAAGCTGAGGTTCCCGCCGGGGAAGTACAAAAATTACGGGAGGAAGCGGAAGCCCAATTAAAACAGTACAGTGCGGATGAACAATTCCGCAAGGCCATCGGACGGACCGGGTTGATAAAGTTAGTATTGGTTTTTTGTGGTCCGCGGTTGGTTTACAGCGGCGAGGCGCAGTAACCAGCCCCTTATAGGGTGAGTGCGCCGCACCCCCGCCGGAGATAAGTCCCTCAGAATTCTCGAATAGCTATTTTGTTTTGGAAGAGCACTTGATTTTTCCTTCCCCTTGTGGTAACTTATTCGTGTGTATTATGCTTTAATCGAGGTAAATGATGATAGCGATAGAATTACCGGAAGATATTGAAAAACACTTCAACGATGTTGTTCAAAACAACTATAATGGAAACGTCAAAACAGCCATTACATCATTACTAAAATTGCACAAAAAATACAGGTGGAAAGAACAACTTATCGAAGATGTCGAGTCCATCCGGGCTGAGGTGCGTCGAAAAGGCGGTATCTCCTCAAAAAACATCGACCAGGCAATAAAAAAGTATAGAAAAAGCATAAACGGATCTAATGATTAAAATCTTAAGGGTTGTGATCGATACAAATCATATCATATCCGCAATCCTTAGCTCTCGTGGGGCGTCTTCAAAATTGATAGATTGGATGACTCGCGCCGACGATTATTTTAAGCTGCTGCTGTCTGAACCTATCTGGGATGAATATAACACCGTTGCCGATTGGTTAACTCCATTCTCAAGGCAACCTGAAAAGGAACGTATAATAAACGCGCTGCACACTCACGCAGATTGGATCAAACCTGATTTTCAATTGAAAGCTTGTTCCGACGCATCTGATAATTACTTCTTAGAATGTGCGGTAGCTGGAAATGCAGATTATCTTGTGACAAAAAACATTCGACATTTTCCACCAAAAGAATATAGAAATGTTAAAATTGTTCGAGTCAGGAAGTTTTTGGAAGCATTGGAGAAGATGGAAGAAGAAAGGTTCTCAACAACCGGTCGATAAAAATAAGCAATTCCCTATTTTTCAAAAAGCGGGCACGTGCCCGGGTTAGCCGGTATCCGCTGCTTTTGATATTTTTTTGTTTTTATGGTAAGGTTTTGTTTTCGAGAGCGGAGGAAGACAATGAAAGTCTTTATTTCTTCTACATACAAAGATTTAATAAAGTACCGTAAAGCAGCCATCGAGGTGGCGAATCAGCACAAATGTGTGCCGCTGGCTATGGAGTATTTCGACAGCCGGGATGGCGAGCCTAAAAAGGTTTCTAAAGACGAAGTAAGCGAGTGCGATGTTTTTGTGGGCATTTATGCGTACAGGTATGGCTTTATACCCGATGGCGACGATAAATCCATCACCCAACAGGAATACGAACTGGCAAAAAAAGAAGGCAAAGAGTGCCTCTGTTTCATCGTTGATGAAGATTTCGATTGGAAACCTAAATTCATCGAATATGATAAAAAGACTGAGCTGGAGGCTTTCTTAGGCATCGTTAAAAAGGAGAATGTCTGCTCTCCTTTTACTACGGTTGAAAACTTTAAAGCCGGGGTAACGGCCTCCTTAGGCAAAGCTGCGGCGGCGAAAAAACAAATGCCCGGGGAAAAAGCGGCGAAACAAGAAATAATTTTCCCGCCGCCTGAACCTTATATCGCTCATCCTTACCCGCTGCCGAAAAATTTCACCGGCAGGGAAGCGGAAAAGGCGCTGCTTTCCAACTGGTTTTATAAAAAAGAAGAACCGGTGTTGGTTTTGGAAGCTATCGGCGGCATGGGCAAGAGCGCTTTGTCCTGGGTCTGGCTGCGGCGGATGAGAGAAGCGAAAGCGGAGTGGGCCGGGGTTTTTTGGTGGTCTTTTTATGATGCTCCTTTTGAGAGTTTTTTGTTTCATTTAGGATGTTACGTATTGGGTTTGGATGCCGACAAACAGCAGGGTTTGAGCGCCATCGACTTAGAGAAATTGTTTGCGATTTTGTGTCGCAGCCGTTTTTTGTTGGTTTTGGATGGTTTTGAGCGGGCGCTGCGCGGGTATTCCGGCATGAACGCCATGTATCAGGATGTTGTGGATGAACACACCCCGTCGCTTCGGGGCAAAA
>JAGLSW010000640.1 GCA_023135565.1 Candidatus Aminicenantota bacterium
GCCCCCGGCAGGGTCGCCGAAGGCGCCTTTCCCGGAACTAAATCGTTAGAATTCTTTTTTATTGCAAAAAATTAGCAGATAAGATATACTTTCTCCTGCATGTGGATCGTTAAAAAAGGATTAAAGGTTTTTAAAAACAAGAGAAAGAATAGGCCGCCGTTGAGTAAAATAATTGCCCCCTTTTTTCTTTTGGGCTTGTTTTTTCCTCTTGCCGCCCTCGATCCGGTCACAGCCTTAGATAAATATAGCAACCGCATCTGGACCCGGAAAGGCGGCCTGCCCCAGGACACGGTCTATGCGGTAACCCAGGACCAAAACGGCTATATCTGGATCGGCACGGATGATGGCTTGGTGCGTTTCGACGGCATCAATTTTAAGATTTTCAATAAGCGCAGCACCCGGGCTATTCGGAATAATTCCATTACCGCTTTGTTCACATCTCGAGACGGCACGCTGTGGATCGGCACTTTCGGCGGCGGCGTTACTGTCTATAAAGAGGGCAGGTTTAAAAACTATAACCGGGATAATGGCCTTTCCAACAATTTTATCTGGGCTATTACCGAAGATAGAGAGCAGGATATATGGATCGGCACCACAGGCGGAGGACTGGTACGTTTTAAAGATAACCTATTCAGCGCCTATGGGGAAAAAGACGGTTTGGCTAACGATATCGTTAAAACCCTGTGCGAAGACAGCAGCGGCAGACTCTGGGTGGGCACTGAAAAGGGACTCAGCATGGCACAAAAAACCGAGTTCGGTCTCAGGTTTAAAACCTACGGGCTCGAGGACGGCCTGGCCGATGATGTGGTGATGGCTCTTTTCGAGGACAGCAAAAAAAACCTGTGGATCGGCACGGGAAACGGTTTGAACCGGAAGACAGGAGAGGAATTTTTCACCTATAACCAAAATGAGGGGCTTAATAATAATGTGATTCACGCCATTTATGAAGACCGGGAACAAAACCTCTGGATAGCCACGGAAAGGGGCTTGAACCGCATGCAGGGCGACAAAATCGAAAGCTTAACTTTGTTAGAAAGCTTGTCGGACAACTCGCTGCTGACTATTTTCGGAGATAGGGAAGGCAACCTGTGGATCGGCACTTCCGGGAAAGGCGTCAATATGCTCCACGACAGTAAGTTTCGTTTTTATACCGCGGCGGAAGGGTTGAGCGAAGACAATATAAGAACCGTTTACGAAGACAGCCGGGGGCAGTTGTGGGCCGGAACCAACGGCGGCGGTTTAAACCGGATTTTTAACGGCCGGGTAAAAATCTACACCACGGCAAACGGCCTTAACAGCAATTTTGTAAACTCGGTATGGGAAAATTCGCCGGACTCTCTCGTAATAGGCACCGGCAGGGGATTGAATCTTTTCCGGGACGGTGGTTTTTCCAGGCTCCTGCCCGGCAAGACAAACGGTGTGGCTGCGCCGTCTATCGTGTCGTTATATGAGGACAGGGAAAAAATTCTCTGGATCGGCACTTATGGCGCCGGGCTTTACTTTTACAGGGAAGAGAACTTTTATCAAATAAGCGCTGGGCGCATGCTGGCCAATAATTTTGTAATATCCATCACGGAAGATAAAAGCGGGGATATTTGGGTGGGCACCAACGACGGGCTGACCCGTATCAGCAAAGGGGCAGGCACCATCGAAGACCTGTTCGCGGAAAAGAACTATAAGAGCTATTCGCGCAGCGACGGTTTGTCAAGCGACATGATATACGACGTCTATGTGGATGCCGGTAATGTTTTGTGGATCGGCACTAACGGCGGCGGGTTGAACCGTTTCGAGAAAGGAAAATTTACCGTATATAATTCAGCCGTGGGATTATTCAGCGATGTGGTTTACCGGGTTTTGGAAGACGACAGCGGCGGCCTGTGGATGTCCGGCAATAAAGGGATTTTTTCAGTGGCGAAGAAAGATTTAGATAAATTTTCCAAAGGTGAAATGCCTATGTTGGACTGCCAATATTTCCAGGAAGATGACGGGCTGGTAAGCTCTGTATGCAGCGGTGGTTTCCAGCCGGCCGGTTGGAAGGGCAGAGACGGTGTCCTTTACTTTCCCACCAACCGGGGTATTGCCGCCATCAACCCGGCAAAAGTCAAATATAACGAAGTCCGGCCCCCGGTGATCATAGAGGAAGTGCTGGCAAACGGCAGGCCGGTGGATTCCCGGCGGGAAACGAAGCTCCCCGCCGGTACGCAGCGCATCGAGATTGCGTTTACAGCTTTGAGTTTTACCGCGCCGCGCAAAATGAGTTTTAGTTACCGGCTTTCCGGTTTTGAAGAGCGGTGGCATGAGACGCGGTCGCGTGACAGGGTGGTTTATGTGGGATTAACTCCCGGGGACTATAAATTTAAGGTGATTGCCTGCAACAATGATAATACCTGGAACTATAAAGGCGCCAGCTATTCTTTTTCCATCAAGTACCGGTTGTACCAGAAAATATGGTTTCAACTGCTTATGTTATTTCTGGTATTTTCTTTTTTGTATGGGTATTACCGGGTTCGTAAAAGCTGGATGAAGTCGGAGAAGTACCGGGCTTCTACTTTGGAAACCTGGCAGGCGCAGCATCATTTGCAAAAGTTATTGACGTTAATGGATGAGGAGAAGCCCTATTTAGACCCGGAGATAACGGTAGAAAAACTCAGCAAGATGCTTGGTCTTTCCGAGAAGCATCTGTCGCAGATATTGAATGAGAAGCTGCATCAGAATTTTAATAAATTCATCAACAAGTACCGGGTGGAGGAGGCCAAGCGGAAGATATTAGACCCCAAGGAGAAAGATTTTGTTTTATTGAAGATTGCCTTTGATGTAGGGTTTAACTCGAAATCGGCTTTTAATGCGGCTTTCAAGAAGTTTGCGAAGATGAGTCCTTCGCAGTACCGCCGTGTTGGTGAGCAGAAGAGTGAAGACATAAAGGTCCTAAATCAGCCACCAAAAAAATAAATTCTTTTTGAAATGAACATAGATAGTGGGGTTTCGCCTATTGCCGATCCCGGCAGCCAGTACCAAAAAAGAAGTACTTCTCATTATAGTATATTCTATATACCTTGAAACAACTTTGTTTTTTCAAAACTAAGCTGGAAAAAAAAAACACCACACAGGCCCTACTTTTCTTTTAAATTTTGTCTATAATCTTTAATATAGCTCGATCTATACTTATCCCCCCTTACCATATCGTCAATTAGCAGGTAGTGTTTTCTCAGCAATCAAAAAATCGGGAAACCGTTTTTTATTCCTCTTTGTCTT
>JAGLSW010000641.1 GCA_023135565.1 Candidatus Aminicenantota bacterium
ATCCCACGCGCGTGGGGCCGCCGGAGGCAAAGTAAAGCTCCTGCTGATAATTATATGACCCGTGGAGATTTTTTTAAAACCGAAGCAGCCCGGGAGGAGTTCAAAAAAGTAATAAAAGAAACCCGGCTGCCTTATTATGAATTATAGATTTAGAATTTTATATTTGTTTTAGTTTAAAGCCTTTCTTTTTCAACAACCGCACTAAACCCTTTTTGCCTACCATGTGGGCAGCGCCAACTACGATCAAATAGGTCTTCTTCGCCGAAAAAAAAGTCAATAGCTTTTCTATCATCTTCTCGTTGCGATCATCCATTAATCTTTTATAGATTCCCGCTAACTCCGGGTATTGCTCGATGTTTTTGTTCGTCAGCTTATTCATTAAAGCGACATCGCCTTTTGACCAGGCCGCCACCATGGACTCTAACTCCTCTTTGAAGTTAGCAGTGTCCTGCAAGGTAGCAAACAAAAAATAGTCGCTCTCCCGCGGCGAAAAACTATCCAGCAGTTCGATCTGGAATCCGGCCCCTTCTAACTCCAGGATTTCCTTCTTTTGAGCGGCAGCCCTGTCTAAGAAGTATTTATCGATCCCGTAATTAGTATTAAAACCGGCTTTCATTATCTCGAGACTAAGGATCGTCATCGCCAGGAACCAGGGTTTAGACTTGCGAAATTGGGCGATGTCCATGCCAAATTTTTTTAATTCTTCTTTTGTCAGGTTATAGGTTTTTTCCGAAATGTTATCTTTTAATGTTTCTTTGCCTATATAGGCGCCTTTTTTCATCAGCAGTGCCCCCACTTCCAGGAGCTTGTCTCCCGAAAGATCCGCTTCCACCACCAATACATCGGTATTATCGAAAGCGGCCTCGATATTGGGAGCCAGCGGATACATCTCTTTTTTTAAGGCATGGATAGAACCCAGCAGGTAACTTTTCCCCGCTGCTGTATCCAACTGCCATAGGAATGATTTCCCGGTTTTTGGCCCTGTATTTACCGGTTTTTGCCGGCAGGAAAAAACAAACAGGGAAAATAAGGCCAGGCAGACCACAAGTACGGTTTTTCTTTTTTTCAAAATAGTCATATGCTTTACTCTCTTTTAGTTTTTAAAAAGCTTTCGACAGGCCAAATTAAGCAAAAGTTTTTTGGGGGTCCAGGGGTTCCCACTTGCGTGGGAGCGGCACACCGCACATTTCAAAAAAGCCCCCTGGTCGCCGAAGGCCAAAAACTAATTATATAAAAGATTATTTAGCTTTTAAAATTTTATTTCGGGTAATTCGATTTTGTCCGCGCTGGGTCTGAATTTCGGTATAATATTGATCTCTATGGACTTCGTATAATGCTGGCCCGCTGCGTCCTTAATAAAGAAAATTAGAGAGTAACTGCCGGAAAACCCGGGTCCCGGGGACCAGTAAAATACCCCGGAATTATCCAGCGTCGAACCCACCGGCAGCGGCCTGAATTTGCCGTTGACTACTAAATAACCCCGCACGGAAGCGATATTTTGTCCGAATTGGATTTCAGTTTGTCCCAGTTCTTGAATGGTTACCCGGTTGGTGCCGTTTTCGTCTGCGAAGTTTTCAAAGGCTTCGTTATCTTCTCCGCAGCCTTTTTTGACCCACACGGGCTCCATATTTTTCGTCACGGGATAGCCGGATGCACTGCCGGTTAGCGCGGTTTTTGATTGTGATTTTGAACTGCCGGTATTTATTATTGTGAAGTATCTGCTGCCGATGCCGTCGCTGTTCCCGGCATTGTCTTTCGCAGTCCAGGCTATTGTGTGCATGCCATTGCTGTAATTGCCGGTATCTATGTAGAAATAACCCACCGCGCCGTCGCTGTTATTGTATCCCGGGAACATCTCGGCGATATCGGCCCGGTAAATGTTGTAGACCGGGTGACCGCCCGGTACGCCATCGATCCATACTTTAATAGTAGAACCGTCGTAAGGAATGGTGTTGGGCTGCGGCGTTAACACCCAGCCCCAATTGATGAAATCCGAACCCGACGCCGTGCCCCCTTGCTGCGGGGTGTCGATGGAGCCGAAGGGCTTGACCGCATTGGCGTTGTCGCAGAAAATGGACTTGCTGCCCAATGTGACGGAATTGCCTTCTTTATCGGTGGCTTTAGCATAAAGGGTAAAGGAACCGTTACCCTGGTTCGGCAGGAAATTGGTCTGCAAAATATAGCCCCAGCCAGCCATGTAGTTTTTCGGGTAACCAGGGTGAGCTTGTTCTACGTCGGGCCGTGCTCCATCCACCAGGACGGCATCCCCGATATAAATTAGACTGCTGCTTTCACCGGCCGCCGGGCTGCGGTAAACCTGCACACCGGTTACGTCGATATCATCTACTACCCAGCCTGTAACCGGGACAGCGCTGCTCACTGTGGAACCGCTAAGTGGTGTCTGGAAAGCGCCGAAAGGAGGCAGCGTATCGCCGCTGTCGTAAATTCTTAAAGAAACGGGAATCGTCAGCGGGCTGTTGGCAGCGCTGCTGTCTTTTATTGTAATGGAAGCAGTGTAGTCGCCTGTGCTCATTGCAGGATCAACGGACACATTCACTTCACCCGCGCCTGAGCCGGAAAGCGGTGTGCAGGAGAGCCAACCGGCATCGGTTGAGATGCTCCAGTTCAATGTGCCGCCGCCGCTGTTGTCGATGAGCAGAGCCTGGGTGGAGGTAGTCAGGTGGCCGCTGCCGGAGGGGGGAACGATTTTGTTCGTACTGTTTACCGGCACGGAACCGAAATTCAATCGATCCCGGTTGACGAAAATTTCCGCCTTTTCCCCGGACACGGAAACCGTGATCGTATCTTTGCCGCTGTCGTTATTGTTGGCATAAGCCACTGCTTTAATCGTGTGGCTGCCGGGAGCGTAAGCCGTTGTATCCCATTGGGTTTCATAGGGTTCCGAGGTGTCTTGTCCGATCTGGATATTGTCGATGTAGAACTCTACTTTGTCGATGGTTAGGGGCATAATTTCACCCACCGGGGAAATAGCCGCGCTGCCCATATAAGCGGAAGCCGCGATAGTCACGGTGCCGGACACCACATCTCCATCGCCGGGCGCTGTGATAATAACTTTTACCGCCTCACTGGATGTGGTGAATTGGAGTTCTCCACCGTAAGCGGTTCCGGCGGCGTTGGTGGCATAGGCCCTGACGTAGTAGGTGGTGTCGGCGGTCAGGTTGGTGAGGTAACCGGTAAAAACGCCTGTGCCGGAGCCATTGGTGGTCCTGTTATTGGCGACAGTGGGGTTGGGAGCGGTGCTCCAACAAACACCCCTAACTGTGACGGCGGAGCCGCCGTTAGCTGTGATATTGCCTCCACTCCTGGCCGAGGTGGCGGTTATGTTGGTTACGTTGGTGGTGGTTACGGTGGGAGTATTGATGGCATTGGTGATGAATGAGATTTCGCTGCCGTAGGCTGTGCCGTAGATGTTGGTGGCATAGGCCCTGACGTAATAGGTGGTGTTGGCGCTCAAACCGGTGAGGCTGCCGGTGAAAGCCCCCGTGCCGGTTCCGTTGGAGGTGAGGCTGTCTGCTGTAGTGGGAGTAGGAGCGGTGCTCCAACAAACGCCCCTGGCGGTGACGGCAGCGCCGCCTTCGTCGCTGACATTGCCGCCGCCGGATGCGGATAATGCGGCTATATTAGTGACATTGGCGGTGGTTACGGTAGGAGCGTTGGCAGGATTCGTGGTAAAAGTCATATCCGTGCCGTAGGTAGTGCCGCTGGCGTTTTGGCCCACTGCCCGGTAATGGTAGGTGATGTTGGGAAGTAAGTCGGTAGGGGTGACGCTTACCGGTGTGCCGGTGGAGCCGGTCACCGGGCTCTGGTCAGCCGTTACTGTCCTGCCGTAGCCGGTTGTGTCACCATACTCGAAAGTGACGGTGGTGCTGCTGTTATTGGCGTTAACCGTACCGTTTAATGTGGCGCTGGTAGAGCCGATACCCGACGCCGCGGCGGTGGTCACCGTGGGCGGCGCTGTACCGGTGAAAAAGGTCATGTCCGCGCCATAGGTGGTGCCTGAACCGTTCTGCGCCACCACCCGGTAATAATAAGTAGTATTGTTGGTCAAACCGGTAATGGCTTTGCTGACTGCCGTGTTAGCGGCCCCGGTCACCGGGCTTTGATCCGCGGTCACCGTGGTGCCGTAGCCGGTAGTCAACCCGTACTCGAAGGTGACTGTGGTGCTGTCGTTATTGGCATTGACCGTGCCGTTTAGAGTGGCCCCGGTGGCGGATACGGCGCTGGCTGCATTGGTGTCGGCTGTGGGGGGCAGCGAGCCGGTGGTAAAAGTCATGTCCGCGCCATAGACGGTATTGCTCGTGTTCTGCGCCTTCACCCGGTAATGATACGTGATGTTGGGGGCCAGGGTGGTCAGGCTGCTGCTCACCGCTGTGTCGGTACTGCCGCTGACCGGGTTCTGGGCGGCAATAGCTGTCAGGCCGTAGTTGGTGTCCAACCCGTACTCGAAAGTCACTGTGGTGGTGGTATTATTGGCATTGACCGTACCGTTCAGCGTGGCGGTGGTGGCCCCCACGGCCGTCGCCGCATCAGTAGTGGCCGTGGGCGTGGTGCTCCCGGTGGTAAAGGTCATGTCTGCGCCATAGACGGTTCCGAATCCGTTTAGTGCCTTCACCCGGTAATGGTAGGTGGTGCCGGTGGCCAGGCCGGTTATGGCCCGGGTAACCCCGGTGTTACCGACACCCTGAACCGGGCTTTGATCGGCCAAAGTCGTGGTGCCGTAGGCCACTGTTACACCGTACTCGAAGCTAACAATAGTAAAGGCATTATTGGCATTCACGGTGCCATTTAGAACGGCGTTGTCGATACCCACCGCGGAAGCTGCATCGGTGGTGGCTGTGGGCGCGGCCGGCGCCGAGGTGTAAAAAGTCATGTCTGCGCCATAGGAGGTCCCGAATGCGTTTTGTGCCTTCACCCGGTAATGGTAGGTGGTATTGGGAGCCAGGATGCCCGCAAGGGTGCTGGTGACAGTCACGGCCCCATCAAATGTAACCGGGCTTTGATCGGCTGTAACCGTGGTGCCGTAGGCGGGGGTGGTGCCGTACTCGAAGGTGATGGTGGTACTATGGTTTTTGGAGTTAACACTGCCGCGTAAAGTGGCCCCCGCGGTTCCCACCCCGGAAGCAATCAAGGTGATGGCCGTGGGGGCGTTGGATTCATCGGCACTGGTGGTAAAGGTCATGTCCGCACCATAAGTAGTGCCGCTTGAGTTCTGCCCCACGACGCGATAATGGTAAATCGTGCTGGGGGTTAACAGGTTAAGGAGGGTTGTGCTTACCGCTGTGTCGGTAGTGCCGGAAACCGGGCTTTGGTCCGCGGTGACCGTGGTTCCGTAGGCTGTAGTCAAACCATACTCGAAGGTCACGGTAGTACTGTCATTATTGGCATTCACAAGGCCGTTTAAGGTGGCCGTGGTAGTGTCCACCGCCGAAGCGGCGCCGGTGGTGACCTCAGGACCAGGTCCCGTAGTGAAGGTCATGTCCGCGCCATAGGTAGTGCCGCCGGCGTTGACCGCCACTACACGGAAATGATACGTCATGTTGGGAGTTAGCGAGGAAACCGCTGCGTTTACCGATGTGTTGGAGGAACCGGTGACCGTACCGGGGATTGCGGCGACACTCCTGTCGTAGTTGGTGGAGGTGCCGTACTGGAAGGTTACGGTAGTACTGCTGTTATTGGCATTCACCGTACCGTTTAAGGTGGCGGTAGTGGCACCCACGGCAGTGGCTGCATTGGTGGTGGCTGTGGGTGCGGTTGCTCCGGTGGTAAAGGTCATGTCCGCGCCGGTGGTGGTTCCCCCGGCGTTAACCGCCATCACCCTATAATGATAAGTGATGCCGTTAGTTAAACCGGAAATAGCTTTGCTCACCGCCGTGGGGGTGGAACCGGTCACCGGGCTTTGGCCCGCGGTCACCGTGGTGCCGTAGGAGGTGGTGGGGCCGTACTCGAAGGTGACTGTGGTACTGTCATTATTGGCATTCACAAGGCCGTTTAAGGTGGCTGTGGTTGTGCCGACCGCTGAAGCCCCGGTGGTAGTGGCGATGGGAGCCATGGGCAGCGTGGTGAAGGTCATGTCCGCGCCGGTGGTGGTGCCGAAGGTATTGGCGCCCACCACCCGGTAATGATAGAGGGTGTTGGGCAGAAAAGCTGCGGGGGTCGCGCTGACAGCCGTATTGGTGCTGCCGGAAACCGGGCTGGGCGCTGCCAATGCGGTGCTGCCGTAGCCGGTAGTCAAACCGTACTCGAAGGTGACCGTCGTGGCGTCCCCATTGGCATTCACCGTACCGTTGAGAGTGGCGGTGGAGCTGCCGACAGCGGTGGCCGCGTTGGTGGTGACCGTGGGGGCGCTGCCCACGCTGCCGATCACAAAAGTAATATCCGGGCCGTAAGTGGTTCCGTTTATATTCGAGGCCACCACCCGGTAATGGTAGGTGGTATTATTGGGCAGGCTGGTCAGCGCGGCTGTGACCGGCTGCAGTGCCGCCGAAGTCAACGGGCTTTGGTCCGCGGTGACGGTGTTGCCGTAATTGGTATCCGTGCCCCATTGGAAAATAACCGTGGAACTTACACCAAAGGTATGCACCTGGCCGTTTAAGGTGGCAAAATCCACCCCTATCCCGGTTGCCGGATCTGTAACCACTGCCGGGGCGGGACCAGACGGGGCCGTGGTGGTAAAGGTCATGTCCGCGCCGTAGGTGGTGCCGGAAGCGTTCTGCGCCACCACCCGGAAATGATAGGTGGTGCTCGGGTCCAGTAAACTCAAGTTGGCCAAAACCGGGGTGGCGGTGGAACCGCTGACCGGGCTGGGCACTGCCGCCACAGTTTGACCGTATTCCTCGGTAAGGCCGTACTCGAAGAATACCGTGGCCGGCAGGCCGTTGGCATTCACCGTGCCGTTCAGCGTGGCTCCTGATGAGCCTATCCCGGTGGCCGCGCCGGTGGTGGCTGTTGGGGCCTGCCCCATCAGGCATAAACCGGATGTTAATAATAATACGATTACAAAAAATATTTTTTGGATTTTGATCGGTTGATAATTTTTCATGGCGACTCCTTTAACTTTACAAAAAAAATTCTTTTTTCATTTAAGCTGCTTTAACGAATGTTTGGTACGCTTCACTTTGCAGGGATAAACTTGCGGCCAAACAATCCTCAACTATTTTAGTACAATTTTAATGTTTTGTCTACCACAAATCGTTCAAAATTAAAATTTTTCTAAAAGGGGACGCCGGCGGACGGCGTCCGCACCCTATGAGGGCCTGGGAAGCGTATTTTCAACCAGGTTAACCGAAAAGTTTGTTTTATCTTAATCGAGTGCGTTCATGTTACCTTTGCTCAGACCTTCGCCGATAAAATTTAGGGAAATGATAATTATAAAAAGCACGATCCCGGGTACCACGATAAAAACAGGCCGGTCAAAAATATGAGTCACCCCGGTATCTATCAATTGCCCTAAAGTGGGCGTTTCCGGGTCCAGCCCTAAGCCGAGAAAATTTAAACTGGACTCGGCAATAATAACGCCGGCTGCGCCTAAAGATGCCTGTACAAAGATGATGGGTTTTATCAAAGGCAGCAGGTGAGAAAAAATGATGCGCATAAACGAGGCATTATAACTGCGGGCCGCCAGTATGAATTCTTTATGCTTGTGTTTCAGCACTTCTCCCCTGACAAGGCGGGCATAACCGGCCCAGGAAGAGAAAGTAAGTATAAACACCATGCCGGCTATGCCGGGGCTAAAAAAAGCAGCCAGGGCAATGGCTAACAATATGCCGGGGAAAGCAAGAAAAATATCCACTATTCTCATTAAGATCATGTCGGTTATTCCACCGGCCATACCGGAAACCAATCCCCATACCACGCCTATAAAAGACGACAGCATTACCACGGCAAAACCTATTAACAGCGAAACCCCGGCCCCATAAACGACACAGGAAAGCAAATCCCTACCCAATTCATCGGCGCCTAAGAGGAACCGCGAAGATGATTGCTGCCAACGGGTGTCTAAGTTGATGTGGATGGCGAAATTGCCGAAAAGCAAAAAAACGACCCCCAGGAAAATCATAAAACCTAATAAAAACAGACCGATTTTCAACTGCATATTAGCGGTTTTTAATGTCATAGTTTGGCGCCCCGCTGCACCTCTTTCCTGATCCGGGGATCGAGAGCAAAATAAGAAAGATCGACTAAAAAATTAACCAGCAAATAGACAAAAGTAATAAAAACGATTAAACCCTGGATCATGGGGTAGTCCCGCCTCGTTATGGATTCCACCAACAATACGCCGATACCCTGCCAGGAAAAGATCGTTTCCGTTATAACGGCTCCTGTCAGCAGCGCCCCGAATTGCAGGCCCATGGTGGTGATTACCGGTATCAGGGCATTCTTAAACACATGTTCCCGGAACACCCTGAATTCGGACAACCCTTTGGCCCTGGCCAGGAGAACATAGGGTTTTTGCAACTCTAAAGAAACGACCGTGCGGGTAATCCTGGTGAGAAAAGCGCTCATAGAAGTTCCTAAGGTCAGGGCGGGCAGCACGATGTATTTGCTTCCTTCGCAGCCCGAAACAGGGAACCAGCCGAGTTTTATAGAAAATACGATAACCAGCAGCGGGCCTAAGAAAAAATTGGGAATAGCCAGACCGGCGGAACTGATAAAAGTAACCGCCGCATCCAACAGGCTCTCTTTTTTAAATGCAGCCAGTACTCCTAAAGGCAGAGAGATTAAGATAGCTGCCGTCATGGCTGCGATGGTCAGGTAGATCGTATTGGGCAAGTATTTTAAAATGTTTGCCATCACCTCCCGGTTGTTGAACAGGGATTTCCCGAAACTCAAGTCCAGCAGGCGGCGGATAAAATCGAGATATTGATGGAAAAGCGGTTTATGGAGATTCAAATCTCTTCTCAGCCGTTCTACATCTTCACTGTTTGCCCCTTCTCCCAGGATTTTTACTACCGGATCGCCGGGGATCAGGTGAACCGGGAAAAAAATCATGGTAGATACGGCAAACAACAGGAATAAAAGCAGCAAAATTCTTTTAACGATATATCTTTTCATAATAATTGTGCCGATTGGATGGATAGCCGGGTTTATTATACCATATGTCACCCTAATACGGCAACTTCCTATTTTTCCAAATTGTGAGCTGAAAAATTTTTACTCTATTTTTTTTTTGTTTAGAGCTTGAATTCTTTGTCTACTTATGGTAATCAATAACCTTATATCCTTACACAAAGCGGGTGGCACTCGCGACCCATGAACGAGGGTGAAACGATTGCCTTGTATTTAAAAAATCTTCGCGAAAAAACAAGATTTTTCCTCATGAGCAGCCCAGAGGCTGCCTACGCATGTGGGTTTTTCAAGTTTAGTCTTGAAAAAACGTTAATGTTTTAAGGGTAAGAACCGGTAAAATGATTATTATTCCAATATCGCATGAAAGTCAAACAGTACGCAGGATACCGCTGGTAACCATTATTATAATGGGCCTCTGCCTGATCATACACTTGTTCATTTTTGCCACCATGCGACAATTAGAAAAAGATTTAGAAGTTGTTCTCCGGGATATGTTTGGGTATTATTTTCAACATACGTACTTAGAATTAGACCCCAAAATCAAAGAGATATTCGGCATCAGCGAAGATATCTTAGAGAAAATAAATAAAAAAAAAGAAGCCGGGGGAGAAGATGACGACATGCCCATCGGCGTGGTGGTGGGAGATGAGCAGGGGGAATTAGACCGCCTGTGCCAAAAATTTTTAGAAATTTATGAAAAAATCCCCTCTAAGCAGTGGGGCTATACCCCGGCAAACAGGTCTTTCCTGAACCTTTTCACCTACATGTTTATCCACGGCGGCTGGCTTCATTTGTTGAGCAACCTGTATCTCCTGTACCTGACAGGACCTTTTGTCGAGGACAGTTGGGGGAAACCGGTTTTTATCGCATTATACATAGTAACGGGCATGCTTGCCGCCCGGATGTTTGCCCTGCATTATCCAGGTTTCGGAGGCCCTTTAATTGGGGCTTCCGGCGCTATCGCCGGAGTGATGGGAGCTTTTTTAGTTAAATTCTGGAAAACGAAGATTAAGTTTTTCTATTGGATATTTTTTTTTGCCGGCACTTTCCGGGCGCCGTCCTGGTTAATACTGCCCATATGGGTGCTTTTAGAATACCAGAGCGCCAAATTCATGGACGCCTTCAGGCTTCCCGGCGGCGGTGGCGTCGCACATTGGGCGCATGTGTGGGGTTTCTTCTTCGGTCTTGCCACCGCCCTGGCGTTGAAGTTCACCGGAGTAGAGGAAAAGTATATCAAACCGAAGGTTGAAACCGGGGTTTCCTTCCAGGCTGATGGGCAGAATTACTACGAAGAAGCGGCGGCACTGACACAAGACGGCAGGAGAAACCAGGCATTTGATAAATTATTGGCAGGCGTTAGGGAATTCCCCACTAATCGAGAGTTAGTGGAAGCTTTGTGGAACTTAGGTTTAGAGACCGACAAGAAAAAGGACGCAGCCTTTTATTTTTTAAAGTTAATCGAACATGAGTTAAGGGAGAAAGATTTTGATCCGGCAATCGGCCATTACAGTAGTTTAAGGGAACATATTCCCGACGCTTCATTAGGTAATCAGGGGAAGCTGATATTGGCAGATTATTTGATTACTCAGAAAGAGTACAAAGTGGCGTTAAAGCTGACCAACGAACTTGTGGCAGGATTGAGCAAAAGTTCACCGGTGGGTTTTTTGCTGCAATTGCATGAAATGGCATTACGATTGGAGTTTTTGCTTATCGGCAAGGAGTTTGTTTCTCCTGATGAGAAAATCATCGCCATTATGCTGCAGCATCCCGATGTAGCGGAACAGAAGAAAGCAGAATTTAGAGCAAGATCGGGGAAAGTGCCCCAACTTGAAGAAAAAACCGCTGCCGCTGCCGGTCCCTTTGACGCCGAGGCGCAATTAGGAGAGCAGGCCCCGGCGCTTCCTCCCATTCCACCGGGGCTGCCCGGCGGCGGTTCAGCGCCTCAGCAAGTAGATGATAATAAAAGTTATGGCACGGCTCCGTCGGCAGGCCCAGCGGAACCGGGAATAGATACAGTTAAAATCGGTATGAATCTCGAAGATGAGGCTGCTGCACCGGCGCAATTAAGAGAGCAGGCCCCGGCGCTCCCCCCGGCTGCGGCGGGAGCGGTTGGAGAAATCGCAGCTTCGTCTCAGAGAGATCCCTTTAGAACAGACGCGGCTCTCCCGCCGGATCATATCGGGACACCGCCGCAGAGAGATCCCTTTAGAACGGATGCGGATCATGCCGGTACGCTGCTGCTGAAAGAGCGATTTAAAACGGAAACAGTTGAACCGGGAGATGTAATAGCAGCCCCGCCGCCGGTAGGTGAGACGGTGACGGTAAAATCACCGCCGGTCCCGCCCCGGGTGCCGCAGCAAGCCCCGGTCAGCCAGCCCACAGCCCCGCCTACGCCGCAGCAAACCCCGGTCAGCCAGCCCACACCTCCGCCTACGCCGCAGCAAAACCCGGTCAGCCAGCCCACAGCACCGCCTACGCCGCAGCAAGCCCCGGTCAGCCAGCCCACAGCACCTGTGCCAACTCCTCCGCCCCCCGGAACGCAGCCCCAGGTCCCGGTACAGAAAACCGTTCATGTCACCAAAGCGGTTCCTTTAGGTTTCAGGGAATCGAAAATAG
Organism: Candidatus Aminicenantota bacterium; assembly: GCA_023135565.1. Classification (GTDB taxonomy): domain Bacteria; phylum Acidobacteriota; class Aminicenantia; order UBA2199; family UBA2199; genus JAGLQA01. The sequence continues at coordinate 11,704 of JAGLSW010000641.1, forward strand.
TCTTAAATATCGAAAATGTAGGCCAGCGCACTTTTTCCCTTGACAAAGTGCAGTCTGTTTCCGTGGCCCGGATCACGCCGCATGGCGCCCAACCTTTCTTTTTGATCGATCTATTGATGGATGAGCCGCGGTTCGCAGTTTCCTGTGTTCGTACTATCAGGTTATTTTCGCCGCAGATTAACTTCCGGCAATTTTTCCCCGCGGCGCAGAGTTGGCTGCAAGCGTTCGTGATGTTCGCTGCCACCCTGCTTAAACTGGGTGGCGGCAAACCTTTTCCCGACCTGGCATCTGTGCAATTACAGGGTGTGAAAACTTTTTCTACTATAAAAGATTATGATAATTCACTACTTTTAAAGTAACAGTTTATAAATTTTTACCTCTTTGAAACCCCCTTCCGTAAACAAAAAAGAAAAAAAAGGAAAAGTTTTATAAAAGTAGTCGAAAAATAAAGCGCGAAATATTATACTTATTTATGCCATTACATGGCGGGAATGAACAACATGTTTCACATGTTTCAAGTTCCCACAGTTAGGTGGTTTTTTTTCAAGCTTGGTCTTGAAAAATGATCGAAAGAAAAAGGAGAAAAAAATGAAAAATATTATAATTATTCTAATATGCCTGCTATTTTTGGTTAGTGTGCCTCTAACCGGGAAAATGCTGATCGAATTAGGTAATGAGCACGAAGCCAGTTTAAAAATGCTCAAAGGAGAATGGTTTATCCGGGAAAACGGGTATGTATTGAAGTTTTCCGATAGGTATGCCCGCAAGTTGTTCGGCATAAAATACTACTTTTATTCTCCCACCAGGAACCCTAAAAATAAAGTATATCTTTTTACCGTGGTGAAATCGAAAAAAACCGGCAGGTTGTATTTTGCCCGCGGACAGTACAGAAATGGGGAATTTTACAGTTCCACTTCCCGGATTCGTTTTAGGGGAAAGAATCGTATCGTGGTATACAGCAGGGACAATGACCGGGAACCTCTCTATGAAGCTGTCAGGGTAGTAAGAAAAAAACCGAAAACACACAGCAGCGGGAGTTGAAGCGCCCCGCGAGGGGACGGTACTTATTCGTCCATTAATTTGCCCACCGCATAAAGAGGATAATTTCGGATACCGTTATCAAGGGAAAAATTGGAAATAGAAAAACGAATACCATAAGGAGATCGATTATGGCTGTTTAAGAAAACCCTTAAACTTTTAAGGCTGCCGGTAGAACCGCTTTTGACTTCAATCGGGATAATGGTCTCTCCCTTTTGAGTTAAATAATCCACTTCCGCATTACTTGTGCGGGCCTCCCTCTGCCAGTAAAACAAATCACTTTTCCTGTCAGGCATTGAATAGGCCAGCAATTCCTGGCCCACGAATGCTTCTGTTATCGTACCTTTATTGATAAAATTTATTTCCGGTTCCAGTAACCATGAACCCGAATCCACACCTAATATGGCTTGACTGAGAGCAATATCGAGAAAATTCGCTTTAAAGGTCTCAGGTTTTGCTGCTGCTGCTAAAGGAATTCCCTGGCCGCTGCTGTGAGTTATTTTGCTCACAATACCGGCTTTTTCCAGTAAAGCCAATGAGGGCATTAACTCCCGTTTACGGTAATCTCCAGGTACGTTGCTGTATTTAAATTTTTTACCCAAAAATGCGGGAATTGAATTGAAAAGAAGCTCCACGTATTTTAACTGGTAATTCCTGGCGTATTTATTAAAATCCTGGCGGTAGGTATCGATAATAGAGCGGTGTACTTTAAAACATCGTTTTAAATCCGAGGTTTCGATAAAACACTCAACCGCTTCCGGCATACCTCCCACTGTCATGTACTCACCCAGTTTTATCAATAATTTTCGATGAGCCACTTCACTGATTTTTTCATTTATATTATGGGCCATTAGGGCCTCGATCAATAAATCTTCATCTTTGGCTTTCAAGAATTCATTGAAGGATAGAGGATACATGTAAACGGAAGAGATGCGGCCTACAGGCAGCCCGATTTTTTCAAGCTCAAAATCCAGCAGCGAACCGGCAGCAACGACATGAAGCCCGGGAAGCATTTCATAAAAATATCTCAATGCACTAACGGCTTTAGGCGCCTCTTGAATCTCATCAAAGAAAAGAAGGGTCTTGCCCGGCGTAATCTTTTTGCCGGTAAATAATACTAAATCACGGGTGATTCGATGAGGATCGAGATCACGTTCAAAAGCTTGCTTCGCTTCCGGTTTGAGTTCAAAGTTGATTTCCTGGAAATCCTGGAAATCTTTTCCCAACTGTCTGACAATAAAGGTTTTCCCTACCTGGCGGGCACCCCGGATCAAAAGGGGTTTTCTCCGTGAGTCCTCTTTCCATTTCTTTAATTCATAAAGTATCGTGCGTTTCATGTCAATATCCTTAATAATTCTAATGTTTCAGTCAAGTCATACAATAACACGTTTATGGTAAAAAATCAAGAGTGTTTTTGATTTTTATGGTCGAAAATCCAGGGTGTTTTCAGTTTTTATGGTCGAAAATCCAGGGTGTTTTCAGTTTTCATGGTTGTTTTTCCAAGCGGTAATGAACAATTTGTGAAGAGAAAGATAATTATCTTTTACTCTAAGAAATACTAAAATGTGAAAGATAAAAATTGATGAACTTTTGTGGACAGGCAAAAAAGATTCCCCCCTGACTTCGAAAAGTTTTGGGAACAGGCAAAAACACCTGTCTGCAAAATCTTTCAAAATCCTTAGTAATCTGATATAATTATCGCCTGGAATATAATATGGTAACGAAAAAAAAAGAATTGCGTGTATCGGTTTTTTCATCTTTTGAGGATGAGAACCGTGCCGAACACCGGCGTTTGGCTCTTCTAACTCCCATGCAGAGAATGGAGGAATTTGCAATATTGCAAGAACGCATGTGGGGCAAGAAGTGGACTGAAGAACGAATCGTAAAAATCGCAAGTTTTGAGAAACTAACTTGGTAGGGTAGTAAAAAATTATCTGATAGAAAAAAGGATATTGCCGATGCAGACGAACTGGAGAAAACGATTATGGGAAATGGAAATCAAGAAGAGAATCAGAAGGGCAAATAAAATCCCGGGCAGCCACTGAGAGCACATCGCAGCCGTTGGCCGCAACCTATAACATCAGCAGCATCGGTCTCATTTTAAAAAATCTTCGCAAAAAAACAAGATTCTCACTGATCGGTAGTACAGATTTTTTTCAAGACTTCGCTTGAAAAAAAAACCGCCTTCGGCGGGAATATGTAAAACATGTCGGTAGATAAATTTCGGCAGTAGTACAGTGTTCGCGAACTCTCCCTGCCCTGCCTTCGGCTTTTCTATCTCTAAAAAATATTCAAATGTGAAGAATAAAAAGTGATGACCGTGTAAGCCACGATAGCCGCCGCAATAAAATATGCGGAATAATAGAAAAACTTTACGGTAGTAGTAAAACGCCGGCTGTTTTCTTCATCTAAATATAGGGCCATTTTTTCTAAGGTTTCCGCTAACTGCCCGCCTTCCTCGCCTATGGCTACCATACTCAACTGCGAAGAATTCAAGGTGCCGCTGAATGTAAAAAAACCGCTGAAATTCCCGCCATGCTCCAATACCGGGACCGCCCCGGCCAATCGTGCGGCAATGGAACTGTTCCCGGCTGTCCCGGCAGCTTTGCGGGCTGCCTGCACCGATTCGATCCCGGCATCCAGCAAACCGGCCAGGGTACGAAACACCCGGGATACAGCCAGACCGTGCGCTAATTCCCCTACCAGCGGCAATTTCAGGAAAATGCCGTCTATAATTTCCCGCGCCCGCCCGCTGCGGAACAGGGTTTTCCAGCAGGCATAACCGATTGCCAAAATTCCGTAAGCGATTATTAGCGGCGGCAGTACGGCGGCGGCGTAACTTTTGTCCAGGCCGGCAGCGAATAAGTATTTCAGGTTGGGCAGCAGTATCGCTGCATGGAGCAAAAAAACCGGGTAAATCATACCACCGATTAAGCGTTTTTTTTCGCGGCCGCGCATTTCGTAATAGTTAGACAAATTTTTGCAGGTGTCTACCATCTTGCCGCTCTCTTCAGCGCCCCTGATAATCATTACCTGGAAATCATCGAAAAAATCCGGGTAACGGCTCATACCGGAGGCAGTGGATTCCCCTTTGGAAACACGGTGCTGCAAGCCGTCGATCATCCAAAATTTGGGGCCTTTTTTGCCCTTTTTCATGGTGTCCAGGGCCTGGGAAGGGGGCAGGCCGCTTTTCCAAAAAACAGACAGGTCATTATAAAATTGCGATAACTCTTTATAGTTCATTCGTTTTTTCATGTACGACTCCAATTCCCGGTTCGATAAAAAATAGAATCCTATTAAAAGAAAAGAGTCGGACACTTATGCAAAAACTCCCCGGATCCGGGGAGTTTTTATTGCCGTTACCCCCGCTTCCACACCGCGGCCTTTTACTTTCCCGATTTCCTGCCTGGGTTATCCGGGTTGAAGTTAGACAAATTTTTATTTATTTTTGTTCATTTAATTTGTTTGGATTCTCATGGGCTGTCTCTGCCGGTAGGATAAGGAACGCCACAACCATTCCACGGGACCGAAACGGAAATGTTTCAACCACAAGGGCGACAGCCACAACTGGAAAACCAGGATAGTTAGGACAATCAAAAATTGACCGCTTCTTTCTATTTTGCCGAATAAACCGAAACCGTAACCTTTAAATAAAAAAGTGCAAATGACACTGTGCATTAAGTAGTTCGTTAAAGCCATGCGGCCTAAAGCTGCCGTCCTGCCGGTGAATCGCCTCAGCTTGCCGGCCCGGCAAATTAACATGACTGCCGCGATGTAGCCTAAACACAACAGCAGGATACCGGCATTGGCAGCGAAAAATCTGTGCACGGTTTTCCACCAGTTAATTGGGCCGGGAAGCCGGAAATAGGTGGCATCCCAACCATACAGTGAACGGGAAACCCAATTCTGAACCGGCAAAATAAGACCTATTCCCAAACCCAAAAAAAGAAATTTCCGGTACGTTTTTGCCGGGGCCCGGGCGTTCATCATGTTCCATTTGAAAAGGGCCATGCCGATCAACATCCAGGCACAATACTTCAATATTATGCCCGACGTTAATAAAGGCCGGGTCACATATGCCTTTAGGGTCGCCAAAAAAAAACCTGTGCGTTCAGACGTTTGCTCTAACCAGCCTTTTTGGTGAGACTTTATCTCCCTATCGACTCTTGTCCGGGCTGTCTGCATATACCGGGCATGGGCCGCAATTATCCCCGAAGGCCGGTAAGAAAGCGAAACCTGGCGCATCGTGTTGTTAAATATTGGAATAAAAAGCAGCACCACTGCGTAGATCATAAGTTTCCTGGCAGACAACTTGCGAAAGGGGAAAACAAACAGCCCGCTGACGGCATATTGCACCAGGATATCACCGCCCCAAATAAATGAAGCATGCACCCCACCGATCACAAGCAGCCATATCATTCGTAGATAGTGCCGTCTTGCCGGTTTCCCGCCTTTATCTTCGAGGCGCTGCGTCATTAAAAGAATCCCCGCCCCGAAGAGCATCGCAAAAATGGTAAGAAACTTTCCTTTTACCAGGACTTTGGTCAGCATGGTCACAACGTAATCGAACCCGGTAAAACCGCCGAAAGAAGTGGGGTACATCGAAGCGATAGTGGGCATGGAAAAACTTTGCATGTTTGCAATTAGGATGCCCATTACGGCCAGGCCGCGCAGTACATCTAAGGATGTGATGCGTTTTGACGGGATTGTCGGACCCGGGGCGGGTAGGTTCATAGTAGTCATAATACACCTCGTTTTTTTGCTTCGAGACTTCCTATAAGTATCATGTATATAGTACGGAAAACGCAGCTAAAAATGGATAGCGCTTTTTAATTAACAAAAGTTTGGCCCCCGGCAGGGAGATCGTTAGATATCTCGAATGCCCGTTTGCTGAAAGCTGAAAACTTACGATTTTTTTGCTTGAAAAAAAGATACAAATATGATATAAAAAAACATGGTACGCAGGAAAAAAAATTATAAATGGAGGCCAAATCCTTTTTGTGATTCCTACTACTGCGCCATCACTGCTTAAACTTTAATTATGAACGATTGCCCGGGTAATTTCTGCTGTTTACTGTCTGCGGAAATCCCGCGGTTTTAAAAGCCCAGGAGGTACTATGATAGATTATGAACAATTTTATTCCGCGAACGCGAAAGGCATGAAAGAATCGGAACTTAAAGAATTATTAAAATTTACTAATAAACCGGGAATCATCTCTTTTGCCGGAGGTTATCCCGCACCCGATCTTTTTCCCGTGGCGGAGATAACGGAAATCATAAACGATTTAATGGCAAAAGGAGGCACCGGCATCTTTCAATACGGCGCAGCGGAGGGCTATCTCCCGCTGCGGGAAGAGCTGGTGAAATTTATGAAGAAACAGGGCGTCGATATAGCGCTGGAACAATTGGTTATTATTACCTCGTCGCAGCAGGGTTTGGACTTAGTAGGCAAAGTTTTCCTCAGTCCCGGGGATGTGATTATGACGGGAAAACCCACTTATATCGGGGCTATTATGGCTTTCAACTGTTACTCTGCCCAGATGTGCGGCATAGAGTTGGATGATGACGGAATCGATACCGCACTGCTGGAAAAAGAGATAAAAAACCTAATTGCCGCGAAGCGGAAGCCCAAATGTATCTATGTGGTGCCTGATTTCCAGAATCCATCCGGCATCACCATCAGCCTGGATAGGAGGAAAGAGTTGATCCGCATTGCCGAAGAGTATGATCTGCTTATCGTGGAGGATTCTCCTTACCGGCAGTTACGATTTGAAGGGGAGCCGGAACCGCCTTTAGTCAGCTTGAATTCGGAGCGGGTTTTGTCTCTTTATACCTTTAGTAAAATATTGCTGCCCGGTTTCAGGTTAGGTTGGATGATCGGGCCCGAGCCTTTGATCCGCAAATCGGTTATAGCCAAGATGGCCGGTGACATTTGCGCTCCGCCTTTTAACCAGGCGGTAGTGGCCGAATTTTTGAAACGGGAACTGCTCGAAGGGCAGATCGAAAAAATTATCGCCGCTTACCGGGAGAAGCGGGACTTGATGTTGGCGAAGTTGGCGGAGTACATGCCTGAAAGGGAAGGTTTGAAGTGGACTCATCCCAATGGCGGGTTATTTCTCTGGCTTACGCTGCCTGAGAATATGGATGCCACCGAGATGTTCCGGGATGCCGTAGAAAAGAAGGTTGCTTATGTGGTAGGACAAGCTTTTGACCCGGAAGGGAAGAAGCGGAACACCATGCGTTTGAATTTTTCTTTTGCTTCGTTGGAACAGATAGATGAGGGTGTCAAGCGGTTAGCCCAGGTGATTAAAAGCCGGTAGGTAAGCTAATGGCAAATTTATTACACTATAAAGGTTATGTAGGCAGCGTTAAGTTTATCGAAGAGAAAGACCTGTTTTATGGGAAGATAGAATTTATAAACGACTTGATAACCTTCCAGGGTATTTCCGTAGAAGAATTAAAAAAAGATTTCCACCAGGCTGTAGATGAATATATCGAAGATTGCAGAGGATTGGGAAAAGAACCGGAAAAACCCTGTCCTCCTAAGGCCCCTAATAGGGCGCGGACGCCGACCCCCGCCGTCCGTTTATAGGTTTTGACGGCGCCGGAGGACTCGACTACCCTGGCAAAAATAATAGGAAACGCAACACAAAAAGCACCAACATTTGCCTCCGACAAACCAGGTGACACTGTAATTTATCGGAACTCCGAAATCCAAAAAATGGGAGATAAAAAGACGTTTCCCCGTTACTCGATGCGTTTGATTATTATACCCCGCTGTCTGGAATATTTTAAACGACACGTCAATTTTCTACCCAGTTTACGACTTTCAAATTCGATACTCATGAAAATTCTTTTGTGTTATTGGTTACAACTGTTAAACCTAAACTTAAAGCTTGTGCCGCAATAAGATTATCCAATGACCCTATAGGTTTACCCAGTGATTCAAGTTCAGAGCGAATTTTTCCATAAACAATGGCGGCATTGTAATCGAAATCAACGACAACCAGCGGAAGTAAAAATTGTTCCAGGGCCTCTCTATTCCGGTCAGGATATTTACTTTTTTGTACGCCGTATTCTAATTCCGCAACTGATATAGATGAAATTCCTATTTCCGCAACCGAATACTTATTGAACATCTGTAAAACTTCAGGCGGCTTCTTTTTTATAATATAAATGCAAATGTTAGTGTCGAGCAAATATATCATTTGAAAGGGTTTTCCCGGATTTGTCCCGGCGGTTGTTCCCGTCTTTCCATAAAGTCAACCGAAAATTTGTCCAGGCTATCAAACAAAGACTGCCATGGGGCATGGTAGGGTATTAGCACTACGGCACCGCCTATCTTTTTAATATAGACTTTATCGTCCTTAAGGCAATATTCTTCAGGCAGCCTTACTACCTGGCTTTGACCGTCTTGAACTATGTCCGTTACATTCATGCTTAACTCCTGCTCTATATATATACATTTTATTTTATAATGTCAACTATAAAAAAAAATCCTTTTCACTTCCTTATCGACTTCCCGATAGGAAAAGGGGAAAATCCAATAAAAGCCCCAACATCCTCCGTGGCAGACAAAGATTTATAAAAAATTAGCGGCAAAAAACAATTTTTCCTTGCGAAAGAATGTTCCCTTGGCCTTCAACAAATATGCAGAAAAAGCGATTGAACAGGCGGTCGAAGGCGTATTTCACAGGCCCCTCATAGAGTGCGGACGCCGTCCGCTCAGGGCTTTCCTTATAGGCTGGGGTCGCCGACCCCAGCCGTCCGCTTATAGGTTTTGACGGTGCCGGAGGACTCGATTACCCTGGCAAAAATAAAAGGATAAGCAGCACAAAAAGCCTCTACCTCAGCAGGCTGCATCACGACAAATGCAGTGGAAAGCGCATCGGCCACGGCTGCCGATGAATGCACTACCCAGGCAGAACGATGACCACAGGCCGGTTCCCCGGTCTTTGGGTCCAGGATGTGCTCGCCTTTCACCTCTTTGCCGGAACCGCTGAGCGCCCTGTTAAAAAGATAAAAAGTCTCGCCGGCCAACCCCACAGGCCATCCCTTCTCCCGCGGCAGTGAGGCGGGAATTTTCCCGGTAACTCCCTGTGCCGCGGCGGCGGCAGCGTTCCCGGTTTTTCCCGCCGGCGAATCGCCGGGGGTATCGCCGGGGGCGTCGCCGATAGCTATTGCCGTGCTGGCGCCGCCGTGCAGAAGCGCCCGGTGGATGTCCCAATCGGACAGTATTTCGAGACTTTTGTCTAAAGCATAACCTTTGCCGATGCCGCCGAAATCAAGATTTAGATAGCCTCCGCCGGGAGAACCGGCCTTTTCCCCGGTCAGCGTGATCGTTAAAGGACTGCCGTTTAAAGCCGGATTTTCTTGCGGCTCGAATGATGAACCGGGGCGACGTTTCCCCGTATCGAAAAAAACAGCCCCGTTCTCAGCAAAATAAAAACGATCGAAACCCGTACAAGCCGAGTTTTTTTTTGTTTGCGTCAATTCCGGGTCTGCGCCTTTATTATCAAAAGTTTCCGGCAGGGAGCCCAAGGTAACATCGAAAGCGCCTTTCGTGCTGTGATAAACTTCCTCCGCTAATTGTAAACATTCGATTAGTTCGATGCCTACGGGCAGCGATTGCCCGGGGTTGAGGAGACTCAACTGACCTACATCGCTACGCGGGTCATAGCGGCTGAGGATACCTTCGATGCGGTCGATTTCGGCAAATACGGCGGCAGCAGCCTGCCGGGCATATTCTTCTTCCTGACCGGCGATAAAAATCTCAAAATCGGTTCCCATGGCATAATGGGAAAATTTCACTGCTGCTCCCTCCCGCGTTTTTTATGCCCCGGCACGGAATGATAAGCATAAATCGCGGCTGCAATTAGGGCAGCCAATCCCATCCAGCGGTGCAGCCCGGTAAACCACAGGTTGAATTCGGTAGAAAAAAGAGGCGTCATTAAAATCAGGGCAGTTAGAACCAGGATAAACCCGGCCAGCGCCACTGCCCAACCAGCTGCTGCTTGAGTCCTGTTTATTGGAGAATTATTTTTCGGCAAAAAATCTTTGTTTAGTTTGCTTTTTTTGGCACTCTTATTGGTTTGCCTCCAGGAAGCGGGCAAACTGAAAATCCCGACCCGAAGCGCCACCAGGATACATAACGTCATGGCAAAAACCCCGCCTGCCGCCATGTGAAACAGCACCGGGAAACCGGACATAGCGCGGGTCATAAAAAGAGTAAAGAAAAAACCGGTCAACACCTGGATAACAAGACTAATACAGAATAATAAGAAAACCCACTGTTCAAAAACCGGGTACCTGATAACTATGATTTCTGCCATGAATAGTTTGAAATTCTTTTTTAGTATGTCCATTTATTTCCTCATTTCGTTGATGTTTTGCCGGAGGGTGGGGGCCACTCAGGGGATGCGGGTGCCGTCCCCTGGATAAGGCCGGTGAACCTGCCTAAAGCCAGCACAAAAAGTATCAGTAGAATTGCTGCTATAAAAAAGAGCGCTGTAAAAAGTATCACTTTAAAAAGAGACCGCAGGGTAAAAGAGAGGCCGAAAAGTTTCTGGTAATATTTATCTTTGCCCATAAATTCGTGCATGGAGCGCACAGCGCCCCGGTCTGTTTTTAGCGGCCCCGTGCCTGCTACTTTTGCAAAAAAGAAAGGTGAAGAAACAGAGTGGCAGTCGCCGCAGTCCTCTGCTCCTAAAGCGAGACTTGCGGGGCGCACGTCGTGAGCCAGGGGCCAGGTGACCGGCTGTGCCGCCTCATGATCTTCCGCGATCAGGTTGTTTTCTTTGTCTAAGCGGAACATTTTGCCGTTCGAGATATAAACACATTCGAGAGGCTCTTCTTGCCTCCGGCGGCCCTGCCGGGGGCCAAACTTTTGAAAAAGTTTGATCAAAGCTTCTATTTATTTAGAATCAAAAGCGCTCACCCGCTGCCTCTTGCGGCGAAGCGGCTCATAGCCCCCCCACGCG
>JAGLSW010000642.1 GCA_023135565.1 Candidatus Aminicenantota bacterium
CCAAACTTTTGAAAAAGTTTGATCAAAACTTTTGATTAGGAAGATTCAAGTGCATGTTTTTTGTCTCTCTATCCTCTTCTGGGAAGAGCCTTATGATTTAGATCGGAATTTTAGGCATATCGCTAATCCTGGTCGAACAATTGAACGGTTTCTTCAAGGGATTCACCGGCCCGCTCCAAAGCTTCCCGCTCCTTCGCCTGCTTAGAAAGGATTTCTTCTTTATCCTGCTCTATATAAGCCAGGAGTGCGCTGATGGTCGGGTGCTCGAAGAGAGTTAATACAGGCACCTCCCGCTGGAAAGCCTGCTTTAACCGGGAACTGACCTGGATGATATTGAGAGAATTGCCGCCTACATCGAAAAAATTATCCTGGATGCCTACTTTTTTTATACCGAGCACCTCTTCCCATATGTGGGCAATCTCTTTCTCCAGGTCTGAGGCGGGAGAAACATATACAGCCCCGGTTTCTATTTTGGTTCCTTCATAATTAAGAAGAGCCTGCCTGTCCACTTTCCGGTTCTGGGTTAGCGGCACTTCATCCATCCGGATAAAATGTGAGGGGATCATGTAATAAGGTAATTTTTCCAAAAGATAACTTCTTAACCGGGAGACCGAAACTTCGGCTCCAGCTACGATGTAAGCACATAGGTATTTATCTCCGTCTTTCCCGGTCCTGGCCAGGACGACGGCTTTCTCGACAGCGTCATTCTTAAGCAGGCGGCTCTCTATTTCTTCCAGTTCGATGCGGAATCCTCTTACTTTTACCTGGTAATCGATACGTCCTGAGAATTCGATGTCCCCGTCAGGCAGCCAACGGGCCAAATCACCGGTTTTGTATATCCAACCTTCTTCCAAAGCGGGGTCTTTGAAAAATTTCTCTTTAGTAGTGGCGGGTAGATTTACGTAGCCTTTGCCCACGCCTTCGCCTCCGATGCACAACTCCCCGGTGCAGCCGAAAGGCAGCATTTGATTGTTCTTATCGACAATGTAAATGCGGGTGTTGAGGATAGGAGTGCCGATCGTCACTTTTTCCACTGCGGTTAATTCTTTTATAGTAGACCATACGGTGGTCTCCGTGGGCCCGTAGACATTGAATATGCGGCCCGAAAAGACCTGCTTGAGACGCTGGAATAAGTCCTGGGGGAACTCTTCTCCACCTACGATCAGGGTGCGAATAACCGCCGGGATCGTGGTTCCGCCTGCCTCTTTCCCGCTTCCCAGCAGCATGTTTAACCTGGAGGGAGTGAGCTGCATGATACTGATGTTATTGGCTGAAATGAACTTTTTCAACAATTCGGGATCGCCTTGATGCTTTTCAGTGGCTAACACTACATTTAAACCGCTGCTCAGGGGCAGGAGAGTTTCCAATACGAAGATATCGAAGGAGATGGTGGTTAAGGCCAGCACAGCGCTTCCCGGCTCGAAGGGGATACGCTGCGTCATGCCGGAAATAAAATTGACCACATTGCGCTGCTCTATCATCACGCCTTTGGGTTTGCCGGTAGAACCGGAGGTGTAGATGGCATAAGCCGGGTCCCCGGGACCCGGTGCGGGACGAAGGCCTGTTCCCGCTTCATCGGGCGTGAAATTATCCCCTGCCTCAACTTCGACCGGGCTATCTAAAAAGACTTTCTCCCCTGTCCATTTGCCTACTTTTTCACCTGTGCCAAAAGTGCGCTTAGTGGTGAGTATAAGCTTTGTTTCACTGTCTGCCAGCATATAAGAAATACGGTCGGCGGGATAGGCCGGATCTATGGGAAGATAAGCTCCGCCGGCTGCTAATATTCCCAGCAGGGCTGTAATCATCGCTGCCGATCTCTCTACCATTACGGCGGCAATAATGCCGGGTTTTACCCCTTTTTCTTTCAGGTGATAGGCCAGTCGGGTAGACTTTTTTTCTAACTCCCGGTAAGTAAAAAGACAGTTTGCGGTTTCCGGTTCCTGCCCTGCTTCCTGCGCTGCATTTTGGGTCGATAGGGCGATATTTTCCGGGTTCTTTCTCGCTTGCTCCCGGAATAACCGGTATATGGTTTTTTCCCGGGGATACTCTGCTGTGGTGCGGTTCAAGTCCTGCAGCAGCTTTTTCTTTTCGGCTTTAGAGATAATCGAGTTTTTGTCGATTTTTCCCTGGGGGTTCTCGATGAAGCGGTGCAAAATTTCGCGGAAATAACCACATAAATTCTCCACTGTCTCCCCGGAAATGACTTCGGATGAATAGGGCAGCAGGATAAGAAAACTATCCCTGGTAATGTTTATGCCGAAATCAAATATGGTATTGGTTCTTTCATGGTCGGTCAGCTTGAGGGGGTCGGGGATATAAACATCGGCGCCGGCTAAGTCCATCTGCTTAAAAGCATAAAAATTGACAAAATTAAAATAAGTGTCGAACAGGGGATTACCGTCCCGGGTTTTTTCCCCGGTAATTTTCATGATTTCAGCCAGGGAGAGTTTATCGTATTTTTTCAGTTCCAGCATTTTGCGGTCGATTTCCTTTATGTATTCGAGCCAGGCGATACCGGCCGGGGTTTTTACTCTCACCGGTATAGTATTTAAAAAACAACCCAGGATTTTATCGCTGTCTTCGATTTCCGGCCTGTTATTGGCTACCAGCCCGACTACTAAATCATTTTCATAAGATAACATATTCAACATGTAAACATAAGCGGCAAAACAGAGATTCTTCAACTGCGTGTTGTTCTTTACGGCAAAATCATTCACCTGCTCCAGGAAGGAGCGGCCCAGGTCTAACACGAATTTTTCACTGCCCGGGCTTGCGCCGGTTTCGCCTGCTGCACCGGGAAAGTCCAGACGTTTGTAGTCTTCTAACTCATTTCTCCAATAATCCGCCGTTTTCTCAGCGGCCATTAATTTGTTCTTTTCGACAAACTGCTCTGTAATATATACGTCATAGTTACTTTTTAACGGCGCGGGTTTAAAACCGGGTTCCTTCAGTAACTGCATGTAAGTATTGTTTAACTCGGTAAAAAACAAGGCATTACTCCAGCCGTCGGATATAACATGATGAACTTCAGCGCAGATGACATAATTCTTAGCGCCGAGAGAAAAAACAGTTAAACGCCATAAAGGCGGTACTGTCATATCGAAATATTTCCCCCGGTTTTCCCGGGTATAGTTATTTACATGCTGCTCCTGTTCCGCACGTTCTAAGTGAGAGATGTCGTAACTGTGCAGGGCGATAATAGGCTCTTTATGAACGATCTGCGCCAGTTCCTCCAGGTTAAAAGAAGACCTCAATACCGGGTGTTTCTGTGCCATTAGCCCAAGAGCCTGCTTAATCTTTCCTGTGTCGAAAATCTCATACCTGACATGGTAGCTGATCTGGTCATGATAGAGAGCCGCGGGCTCTTTGAGATAATAAAAAAGCATGCCGGTTTGCACATCGCCCATAGGGAAAACCATTTCTATCTCTTCCGGTTTCGGATGAATCGCTTTTACCCGCAGTGCCAACCCTGCTATTTTTTCGAGGGTTTCCCGCCTGGCATCAGGGAGAGATTTTTCTTTGTCCTGCTGCATGAATCGGGATAACCCTGCGATAGTCTGACAGGTATATAAATCGGCGATCTTTAAGTTTGCCGCCAGCGATTTATTCATGGCGCTGACTAACCTGATGGCTACGATCGAATCGCCGCCTACATAAAAATAGTTGTCCTTTATGCCTACCTGGTTAAGATTTAACACCTCTTTCCATATCTCGACCAACTGCTCTTCCAGTTCGCTGCCGGGGGGGATATATTCACCTGCCGGTTTCACTTCCGGGTCAGGCAGGGCGCGGCGGTCTACTTTGCCGTTGGCAGTGAGGGGGATTTTTTCTACTTTCATAAAATAATTGGGAATCATGTAATCGGGCAGCGTCTGCTGCAAAAATTCTCTCAGGACGGCAGTGTCGATCTCCCCGTCCGACACGATATAAGCGCACAACCGGTCCTTTTTTTCTTCGCCGACTGCCACAACCACCGCTTCTTTTATATTTTCCCGCTCCAATAACCGGGCTTCGATCTCTCCGGGTTCGACGCGAAAACCCCTGATCTGTACCTGCTGATCGATCCGGCCTAAGTAGTCCATATTACCATCTTCATGGATACGCACTAAGTCGCCTGATCTATAAAGGGTTTCGCCCGGTTTATAGGGATTGGGCACGAATTTTTCCCGGGTTAAACCGGGCCGGTTGAGATAGCCCCGGCCAACTCCTAATCCGCCGACGCAGAGCTCACCGGGAATACCCGCGGGGAGCAGCTCCTGGTGACTATTCATTACATAAGCGCTCAAAGTAGGTATGGGTTTTCCGATGTTACTGGTGTTCGACTGCACTTCCCGGGCGCCGATTTCTTTGTAGGTGACGTGCACGGTGGTTTCGGTAATACCGAACATGTTAATCAATTTTACAGCGGGGTGCTTCTCTTGCCAACCTTTTAATTTAACGGGGTTTAAGGCTTCGCCTCCAAATATGATATACCTGAGAGATAACTGTTCCGGCGTGTGCTTTAAGGCTTCGGACGCCAGGTTATAAAAAGCCGATGGGGTTTGGTTTAATACGGTTATTTTTTCATTCTTTAATATTTCCAAAAATTGGGCCGGGTCGATGGGT
>JAGLSW010000643.1 GCA_023135565.1 Candidatus Aminicenantota bacterium
ACTTCCAAAAACTTCTATTTAGCGAAACGTTTGGGCAAATTCCATGACGCTTGCGAAGGGGCACGATCGTTTGCTTAATAAAAGTTTTTGCGGGGGTGCAGGGGGCAGTTTTTTTAAAAAGCGCCCCCTGCCCGCCGGAGGCTTAATTTTTGGCGCGCAGGTCGTCCAACTCGGGCAGGGTCATCAACACTTCACGCTTGTTCTTACTGTCCGAAGCCGATACCACACCGTGCAACTGCAGTTGGTCGATCAAACGACCGGCCCGGGCATACCCGATACTCATCTTACGCTGCAAAAATGAAGCCGATGCTTGACCGGTACTAACCACCACCTGGGCGGCATCGTAAAACATATCATCCAGGTCTTTTTCGTCAAGCTCTCCTTCGCCCTCTTTGGCAAGCGGCTTCAATACCTGGGTGTTAAATTTCGGCTTGCCCATTTTGGACAGGTAATTCACCACCCGCAGCGTCTCTTCTTCCGATACGAAAGCGCCGTGCAGCCTGATAAGAGAAGCAGTCTTGGGCGGCAAAAATAACATGTCGCCATTGCCCAATAACTTCTCCGCTCCCATGACATCGATTATAGTACGGGAATCATGCTTGGACGGCACCGCCAGGGCAATACGGGAAGGAAAGTTGTTCTTAATCGTACCGGTTATCACGTCGGTAGAAGGCCGCTGCGTGGCCAGGACAATATGAATGCCTACAGCCCGGGCCTTCTGGGCTATCCGGGCGATAGAGATTTCGATATCTTTCGCACACTCCATCATCAGGTCGGCAAACTCGTCGATAACAATAACAATATAAGGAATCTTCTCCGTATCTTCCAGTTTGTCCAGCGTTTCGTCATCTTCCGACTGGATAAGCAAATCCAGCTTGCGGTTGTACTGTTCCACATTCCTTACTTGCAGCTTGGCCAGTTTTTTGTACCGCGTCTCCATCTCGAAGACAGACCAATCAAGCGCATTCTTGGCTAATTTGGTATTCACTACCACCGGCGTCAGCAGGTGAGGCAGCGAATTATATATGGCTAATTCGACCCGCTTGGGGTCGATCAAGACCAGCTTCACTTCATCAGGCGAAGACCGGAATAAAATACTCAAAAGCAGCGTGTGAATCGCTACACTCTTGCCGCTGCCGGTGGCGCCGGCAATGATCAAATGAGGCATCTCCCGCAAATCGGAAATAAACATCTCACCACTCTTAGTTTTACCCAAAGCAATGGTTAAAGGTGAACTGGACTGTTGATAATCCGCTGATTCCAGCACTTCACGCAGGCGGATGATCTCCCTCTTTTTATTGGGGATTTCGATGCCGATGGCCTTTTTACCCAATATCCTCTCTATCCTGACATACTGGGCCCTGGCCACTAAAGCAAGGTCTTCAGCCAGGTTGGTGACGTCTTTTACTTTAACCCCCGTATCGGGGACGAACTCATAGGTGGTAATCACCGGCCCGGGTGTATATTCCACGATTTCACCGCGGATGCGAAATTCCGTCAACCTCTGCCCTAACTCCTCTTTTTTCTCTTCTAATTCCCGGAAATCCACTTTCGTCTGTTCTGTGGGAGCGTCTAAATAAGTAAGCGGGGGCGGTTGATATTTGCCGCTGCCGGAAGCGGCCTCGTCGAAATCGGAAAAAAGAAAAGACTCCTCCGGGATTTTGCTGGGTTCTTTAACTATCTCTCTTTTCTCTTTGAAATTCTTCTCTTTAAAAAACAAGTCTTTGCCTTTAATTTTTTTCTTCTTTTCTTTCACTTCCACAGGGGATTTTTTTTGGGTTTCCGCTTTATATTTATCCTGGATGCGCTTCCTACTGCGGTATTTTTTGAATTTTTCCGCCTGTACTTTAGTAAAATTCCCCAGGATTTCAAACAGTTTTATAGAGAGTTTGAATAAGAATTTTAATATCCGGCGCAGGGAAAGTTTGGCGATCAGGATAAACGATATGATAATCAACAGCAGGAAAAACAGGAAAGAAAATACATCTTTCAGTTGGGCCTGGAAAAATCCGTTTATAAAATAGCCGGTAATTCCACCTGTTTTGATGTTGTGGCTGTTTATTTGCGCGTAGGGGCCGATATTGGAGATAAAAGCGGAAGAGGAAATCAACAGCAGGAAATAGCCGCAGCTCTTGGTAATCATGTTTTTTATGTTTTTGTTAAGCAGGAAGAAGCTGGTAATAAATAACAGGTATATTAAGATGACGTAGGCCGCATAACCGAAAAGGTTAAACAAAAAGGCCGAGATTTCAGCCCCTATCCTGCCGCCGAAATTGGAAACGCTTTTGGCCGGCGTGGAACTGAAAAAACTTGCATCCGCGGGATTATAGCTGATCACACTGAAAATAAAAAAGATCGCGATAAAAAGGAATAAGATACCGAGAATCTCGTTTTTTAGAGATAGTGCGTTGGGGTTTACCGGGTTAGTTTGTTTTTTAACTTTCTTCATCACCTTGAAGTATAAGGATAAGCTCACTTTTTGTCAAGTTTGCGGCGGCAGGGTAAAAAAAATTCCCGGCACTTGATTTTGTGTCGAATAGTGGTATAATTTCATTTATAAAGTATGGAGGTTTAATATGAAAAAGACGATTTTAATCATACTTTTGATTATCGGCTTATGTATCGTTTCATCCGCCCAGGCCACTTCAGGCAAGGGTAAACTGAGAGGCATCGTTATCGAAGCGGGAACAGGCACCCCCATCGAAGGCGTCACAGTTAAGTTGTACTGCGTAAAGGCCACCGCATTCCATAAGCCTTCTCCCAAAACCGATAAAGACGGTAAGTGGAGAGCTTTTCATGTCAGGGGCGGTATGTGGCATGTCGATTTTGAGAAAGTAGGCTATGAGTCGAAAAAATTGAGTTTTATGGTTGATACCAGGCCCGGCATGAGGCGGGACGCTATCGAGATCAAACTGAGAAAGGTCGAAGGGCCTACTTTAGATGCCGGTGTCGTAGATGAGATCAACAAGGCCAGGGATTTGCTGAACGACAACAAATTCCAGGAAGCCATAACCGCCTTTCTCGATATAAAAGAAAAATTTAAAGAGAGTTCAGGAATTACCATCGTTAATCTCTATATCGGGAATGCCTACTCCTCGAAGGATGAATATACTAAAGCCATCGATTTCTTCAAGGAAGCCGTTGAAAAATATCCCAAACACACCGGCTTGATACTCTCCATCGGCAATGCCTACAATAATATGAACCAATCCGACAAGGCCATGGAATGGTTCAAGAAGATACCTTTCGAAGAGATCGGCAATGTGGATACGCTCTATAATATCGGCGTCGGTTTTTACAATAGCTTTAAATATGAAGATGCCTTGAAATATTTAAAGAAATCGGTAGAAATAGACGATACCTTTGCTCCCGGGTACTACCAGTTGGGCATGACCTATACGGCCATGAGCAAAACCACCGAAGCTGTGGCTGCCTTGAAAAAGTTCATGGAGATCGATCCCGAGTCGCCCGACTTCCAGACTGCCAAAGCGATTGTCGACGCCTTTTCAAAATAGGCAGACCATCGCAGCCGGCAGCGTTTCCAGCGCAGTGGCGTAAGAACTCCTAAACCATTGTTGGGTAGTAATATGCGCAAGAAGTGCGGCATAGGTGTAAAAAAATGAATAAACGGATATTTTTTACTATAAATGGTTTTAAGCGTTCCCGGCCGCCGGGGCCGCGGTTAAAGTCAGTATTAAAGTCAGGTTTAACGATAGCTTTGAGCCTGGTTTTGTGTCTTGTCCTGCCGCTGTGCAAACAGGAAAAAAAGAACCGCACCGGCCCGGCCCGGGAAATAAAAAAAAGAGCGGACTACAATGTCCTCCTTATCACTATCGACACCTTAAGGCAGGACCGGCTGAGCCTCTATTCGAAAGAACATGTCAAAACGCCCCATATCGACAGGCTGGCAAAAAAATCTTTCGTTTTCAACCGGGCCTTTGCTCACAACCCGGTCACTTTGCCTTCCCATGTCAATATCCTCACCGGCACCACCCCCCTTTACCACGGCATAAGCGACAATACCGGCTTCCGCCTGGAAGAGAAATTTTTAACCCTGGCCGAGTACTTAAAAGAGAAAGGATACGATACCGGCGCTTTTGTAGGCGCTTTTCCCCTGGATTCCCGCTTCGGTTTAAACCAGGGATTCGACGTCTATGACGATAATTACGGCACCCACAGCAGCCTCGAACTTTTCTTCGTGGAAAGAACCGCAGCAAAGGTAATCGCTCCGGCCCGGGAATGGATTTCCCGCCGCCAGGGGAAATGGTTTTCCTGGGTTCATCTATTCGATCCCCACCAACCCTACCTGCCCCCCGCCCCTTTCGATAAGATATACGCGGATGATCCCTACTCGGGAGAAGCCGCTTATGTGGACCAGGAATTGGGGAAACTTTTCGCTTTTTTAGAAAAAGAGAAATTACTCGACAATACCGTGTTGATTATCACCGCCGACCACGGCGAAGCCTTAGGCGAAAAAGGAGAAAAAACCCATTCTTATTTTGCTTATAACAATACCATCCTCGTGCCCTTAATCGTTTATATCCCCGGCGCCGGTAAAGGCAGCATCGAAACAAATGCCGCCCATGCAGACATTTTCCCTACGGTTTGTGATATATTGGGTTTCCCCGTACCCGGCCACATGCAGGGCGAATCCCTGCTCCCCATTATCCGGGGCCGGGAGAGACAAAACCGCGCCATTTATTTCGAATCCATGACTCCCTACCTGAACAGGGGATGGGCGCCCCTGCGGGGTTTTGTCAGGGATCATACCAAGTTCATAGACCTGCCCATAAAAGAGGTATATGATCTAGAAAAAGATATCCATGAGAACAAGAATTTGGTCGGCACCTCGAACCTCGGCAAATTGAAACAAGACCTGGAACAGTTGAAAAACAAGCTGACCGGGAAAGAAAGGACATCGAGAGCAGAAAAGATCGACCCCGAAGTGCAGAAACGGCTGCAGAGCCTCGGTTATCTTTCGTCTCGCAGTGTCACCCAAAAGAGTGAATTTACCCGGGCAGACGACCTGAAAACCCTGCTGCCCCTGCAAAACAAAATGCTGGAAGCCCAGGGCAAGTACCATTTAGGTGAAATAGACGAAGCCATCGCGGAATTAAAGGAAGTGACTGTGGAGAGTCCTCATTTCATCCGCGTATACAACCGCCTGGCCAACATGTATAAAGAGACCGGCCGGGTGGACCGGGGCATCGCTATTTTGCGCCGTGGATTGGAAGCAAACCCCGGTAATCTTAACATTTTGTCGAAAATGGGCATATTCCTCGTGGAAGCCAACCGGGCCCGGGAAGCCGTCGAAATTTTAAAAGAATGCGTGGCAAAAGATAAATTCGACCCTGAAACTTTCAATTTTCTCGGCGTCGCCTATTATAAGACCGGGAAGTTCGATTTAGCCCTGCGCAGCTACACCGGCGCCCTGGAGATCGATAATAATTATGCCGCGGTATATAATAACATCGGTTCTCTTTACCTATCGGCTTTTATAAAGAATAAAGACCGCCCCTCCTATAACATCGCCATGGAGAATTTCGACAAAGCCATTGCCATCGAC
Source organism: Candidatus Aminicenantota bacterium (assembly GCA_023135565.1). Taxonomy (GTDB): domain Bacteria; phylum Acidobacteriota; class Aminicenantia; order UBA2199; family UBA2199; genus JAGLQA01. Next base: position 5,567 of record JAGLSW010000643.1, read on the forward strand.
CCGCGCCTCCATTCCGCTTATAACGGCAGGGGAGCGGCCAATCTATTCGGGAATAGGGTCGAACAGGCTGTTGCCGACTGGAAAAAAGCCATCGAAATAAAACCCGATTTCATCGACCCCTATTTTAGTATCGGCATCACTTGTCTCAAGACAGGGGATAAAGCCGCGGCATTAAAAAATTTTTTATTACTAAAGGAAAGGCATTACTCTAAGCTGCCGCCGCGTGACCGGCAGCGGTTGGAACGGCTCATAAAAGAAGCCGGGTATTGAAAAAAAAGCCTCCTTCGTGTATAATCATAATTAGCGAAAAAATAAAGGAGACACATAAATGAAAAAATTATTCCTAACTTTTGTATTATCGATGTTTGTTTTAACCCTCGCCTTCAGCCAGGGAACCGCCGTACCTGAAAAGGTATCCATAAGTCTCGATGCATTGTTAAAAACCCGCACATCCAACGGGGGTTTTAATATGAAGAATATCGGATCATATTTTTTTGCCGCCCAGGGCGCTGTATATGTCAATGTACTCTTTGCCGCCGAACTCGAAGAAACCTACGGCCAGTTAAAAGCCAAAAAGGATGCGGACCATGAGAAAAAAATGGCCGAGTATAATGCCTTCGTCGAGAACGAAGAGAAAAAGCTCGAGGAAAGGAATAAAAAAATAAGAGAGAAAAACAAATCGCTCCAGGAGTCGAAACGCCGCCCGGAAGAAACATGGGAAAAGCCTGAAGCGCCGTTGCCCTATGCTAAAGCATATCATAACCTCTATTTGCGGGTTGTGCGCAAAGGGAAAGTCGTGCAGCAGTATAAATCCCCCATGCCCACGGCTGACAAGAAAGCCGGATACTACTCTTTCGGTCTGATCCTGGAACCCGGAAAATACGAACTGTTACTGAATGTAAACTGTCATGACGACTCCCAGGACGGCACCCTGCTGGTGGAGTTAGACGCCCCGAAAATGACAGTTATGGAGATAATTACCCCGGCCAGGAAGATATCCTTTTCTACCCCCACCTTTTACAAAAAGATCAATACCCTGCACCAGGTTGAGGAACGTTTTACGGTAGTCAAAGATTGTTACCGGGTCAGCCCTTACAAACAGGAATTTTATCCTTACCTGGACAAAGAGAATAAGTTCAAAGCCAGTGACACGCCCACCCTCTCATTCTTTATCATGGGCGTTAACCAGCCCTGGAATGTGAATGTGAAACTGGAAGTAAAGCAAGGTAAGAAGAAGATTGTCGCTTATAAAGTGCCGCCCATGACGAATCCCTTTTTCTTCCAGCCCATCGAGTTTAAAGGCGAGGATAAGAAACCCCTACCTGCCGGGGATTATGTTTTTCATGTTAGTTTAGTAGATGACGAGATCAGGATCAGGAAAGGTAAAATAGAAGTACCTTTCAAAATAGTCGAATAGTAATCGAAAGAATTCATCACAGCCAGCGGCATTCAACCATAAAGTTGCCGGTTCGTTACAGTTAAGCTCCAGTGTTCCGGTTTGGGGTTTAACTGTAACAGCAGTAGGGGCTTTAGCTAAAAATCGGAGTTGTATCGAGAGCTAAAGCCCTGATGGTTGGGTACCGGGCCAAATAGGGACAAGGATAGGGGAGGAGGGGATAGTAATCGAGAGAGACTGCGGCGAAAACGTGGAGCTTTGAAAACGTGAAATAGCGCTGACGGGGGTTAGATACCGTCGAATTCCTGGAAAATAATGTGCCCGCAGGCTTTGCAGTGGGAAGCGTCTTTATCGTGGTATTTTAAACCGCAGTGGCCGCACAGCACCTCTTTTTTCAAAGAGATTCCGATCCACTCTTTAACGATTTGTCCCGCCTGCCAGGGGATCAGGATAATGCCGGAAAGGATCATCAACACAGTTACCCAGCGTCCCGCCGCCGAAACCGGTGTAATATCGCCGAAGCCCACCGTGGTCAAAGAGACCACCGTAAAATAGAAAGCGTCGCCGAAATTTTTGACATCCCGGTTTGTCCCGTTTTCCACCAGCCAGAACAAGCCCGAGGAAACGAAAAAGATGATCAGGATAGTGAGTGCCAGACGGACGACTTTGAGGAGCCGGGTAGAGATATTGCCGAAGAAGAAGAAAGGGTCTGAAGCGAATCTCAGGAAGCGGAAGACGCGGAAGACCCTGAGTATTTTGATAAATCCGATTTTCAGTGCGGCATCCGGCATGTGGAAGATAAAGAAGATGGGCAGGATAGCTGCTAAGTCGATCAAGCTGAAGATATTGAATATGTGTTTGATGCGGTTCCTGGAACCGTAGAGCCTGGCGATATATTCGATAATAAAGAAGGTAATAATTATTATTTCTGTAATCCAGATGATTTTGCGGGCGAACTCCGGGATCGGGTAGGTATCGATAACGAAGAGGAAGCAGGCCAGTATATTGATGAGTATGATAGAGATATCGATAAGTTTTCCCGGGATAGTTTTGCAATCGATCAAGAAGAACCGTATTGTTTTTCGCAGGCTGCCGGTATAATTTTCGTTATTTTTAGTCGCCATGGTCAGGTAAGATATTATATGATTTCCTAATCCCTGTCAAGTCCGTGACGCGGGGGACGATAAGCTGCTTCGCGGCAGGTAGCGCCTTTGATTTTAAATAAACAAAAGTTTTGATCAAACTTTTTTAAAAGTTTGGCCTCCCCGGCAGGGGCCGCCGGAGGCAAGAGGGATTTAATAAAGAATTCTCAAATCAAAGTTGTATAAACAACCGGGCCTGTGATAAAATATAAAAATGAAAACCGGGAAACAGTTTTGTTATATCGACTTGTTCGCGGGCTGCGGTGGCCTGTCGCTGGGCCTGCATAATGCAAATTGGAAAGGACTATTTGCGGTAGAAAAAAGTGAGGATGCCTTCAAAACCTTAAAGTACAACTTAATCGATAAAAAAAACCATTTCGACTGGCCGGACTGGTTAGAAGTTAGCAGTCATAATATAGAGACACTTATAAAAGAACACGAAACAGCATTAAAGAAATTAAGAGGCAAGGTTGACATGGTTGCCGGAGGGCCTCCATGCCAGGGCTTCTCCACCGCGGGCCGGAGGGAAGAAAACGACGAAAGAAACGACCTGGCGAATTCATACCTGGAGTTTGTCGGGATAGTAAAACCGAAAATTTTGTTATTTGAGAATGTTAAGACTTTTGGAGTCGGCTTTAAAAAGGGATCTAAGGAGCGAGGTAGAGCTTACTCAGAAATCGTTTTAGAAAAACTTGAGAAAATAGGTTATAAGAATCCGGCACACCGGGTTATTGATTTTTCAGGCTTCGGGGTGCCCCAGACCAGGAAAAGATTTATTATTTTAGCCACACTGGAAGGGAATCCCGGGGATTTTTTTAAATTATTGGAAGAAGAAAAAGAATCTTTCCTGGGGAAAAAGGGGATAGAACCCCTTATTACACTGGCAGACGCAATATCGGACATAGAGGAAAAAAATGGTGTTATAGATTCGCCGGATTCAAATAATTTTAAAGCCGGGATATATAATGGGAAGGTTTTGACCCCATATCAAAAACTAATGCGAAAGAATTGCGATTTGGAAATCCCGGACAGCCACCGTTTTGTAAACCACAGGGGAAGAGTTATAGGCAAGTTCTGGGACATCATAGAAAACGATCTTTCCAATGATGAAATCCAGGAGAAATATGGTACGAAAAAAACAAGCACTTCTTTATTAATGGCGGATAGACCCAGTCTAACGCTTACTACTTTGCCTGACGATTTTGTTCATTATTCAGAACCGCGGGTGCCTACTGTGAGGGAATACGCCCGTATCCAATCATTCCCCGATTGGTTCGAATTCAAAGGGGCTTACACCACAGGCACCAAAAAGCGAAGAAATGCCGTACCCCGTTATTCCCAGGCTGCCAATGCCATACCCCCACTATTCGCGGAGCTGTGCGGTATTGTTTTGAAGAAACTTTTATAGGATGGAAAACACGACAAATAAATTTTTTTTTAGAACCAATGTTCTTTTGAAGAGCATAATTGGGAAAGACCTGATCAATAACGACAATATCGCGGTATTGGAGTTGGTCAAAAACTCTTTCGACGCCCGTTCACCAAGAGTGGAAGTGGTCTTCAAAAATTTAAAAGAAAATGATGACAAGAAAAATGAATCTTATTCCGATAAATCATCGAAACTTTTTATAAAAGATTATGGCACCGGGATGAGCCTGGAGGATATCAAAGATAAATGGCTGAATATCGCATTTTCCGACAAAAAGTATGCGCAAAAGGAGGGGAGTATCCTGGCCGGGGCGAAAGGGGTAGGACGTTTTTCCTGTGACCGTTTAGGAGAGTATCTCGATCTGTACACTAAAAAAATCGGAGAACCTATCTACCAAATATCTATAGATTGGAAAGATTTTGAAGTAGAGAACAAAAAAGACCTTAAAATACAGGACGTAAAATTCACCATAAAGGAAATAACCGAGGACGATTTCACCGGGAGGTTCGAAAAAAAAATTGAACAGGGAACTTTTATTGAAATCAGCAAATTGAGGAGTCGATGGGTTCATAAAGAGGAGAAAAAAGACAGGTGGAACACCAACAAGATATTGGACCTGCGGCGCTACCTGGAGAAACTCATCAATCCTAACCAGGCATTTGGGAAAGATCGTTTTATTGTCGAAATGATCGCCGGGGAATTTAAAGAGAGCGATGCCTTAAAAAAAGAGCCGGAGAAGATCAACGGTATTATCGAAAATAAAATTTTCGAAAAACTCGATTTCACCACTACTGTTATCGAGGCGGAAATCCCGGCTGATGGTAAAATCATAAAAACAACTCTTACCGATAAGAAGCGTAAAATCTTTGAAATGGAAGAAAGGAATGTGGAATATAGGTTATTGAAGGGAATTAAAATTGTCATCTTCTACCTAAATCCGTATGCGAAGGCCTATTTTAAGAGACAAACAGGAATACGTTCAGTTAATTTCGGTTCTATTTTTCTTTTTATCAATGGTTTCAGGGTAAATCCCCTGGGTGATTCCGAGGATGACTGGCTGCGCATGGAAGTTCGCAAAGGACAGGGGTATGCGAAGTTCCTCGGCACCCGTGAGGTCATTGGGCGGATTGAAATAAGCGATCTTGCCGGTAACTTTAAGATTATTTCTTCAAGGGAAGGAGTTGTGAAGGATGAAAAATTTAGACAGATAGTTGATATTGCCCCTTCATCCTATAAGGGTTTTTTTTATAAAACCCTCAAACGATTGGAGAAATATGTGGTTGAGGGACTGGATTGGGATAAAACACCGGAAAATATAAAAGAAATCGAGAAGAGGGTTGATCTGCTGACCTGGAAATATGATCCCCGTGACGAAAGGTATAGAGAAAAAGAGTCGGTGAAAAATGTGAGGTCTCTTGGCTTGTTAAATTCTATAATCCAGTTGGAAACCGAAACTGGGAACATCCTGAGAATATATATAAATGAAGAATTGATCGAGCAATTACACTTTGAACAAAGGGAGAAAGCAAAAGAGAAAATTGATAAATTGATTAAAGAGTATTCACGGTTCGGCCCCGGCATAATTGACGAAGTGACCGGTGAAGCCCTAAAGCGAGTACAGGCAGAATTAAAAAAAACAAAAAATGAATTGAGGAAAACAAAAATAGAGCTCGCACAGGTTATAAAAATAAAAGAGCAAATCGAAGAGACCCTGCAAAAGGAAAAAGTAAGAGTAAAAGATTTAGAAGAGGAAAAAAAAGAACAGCAGGAACGAATCTATTTCCAACAGCGCCACTTAGAATCGAGCAGTGATTATAAACAGATTGTAGATTTGCTGCATTTGGTGGGGATTACTTCCGACACGATAAGCGGCTCCCTGGCAAGTTTAAGAGAAGATGTTGGAAATGATAGTTTCAGCAAAAAAAAACTGATTGAGTATATCGAAAGCTTAAATTTGAAAGAAATCAAGAAAAAAATTATAATCGATAGGGAGGTATTGCTTGAGTATATCGAAAGCCTAAATTTTGAAAACAACAAGGTAAAAGTTGTAGCGGATATGGTTGCGCAGGCCAGGTTTAATGCTGCCTCCCCGGAATTGAAGAAAGGGAACCTTACACGATTCATTATCCAGTATATTAACGAAGTAAGTAAACTTAAAACAAAGAATTTCAATCAAAAGACAATGGTTGTTCAATTATCTACAAACCGGGTTATTGAAGATTTTATACTGGACTTTAACTGGATCGAGATTGCAATGATTTTCGATAACCTGTTCAATAATTCACGAAAATCCCAGGCAAAAAATATCTGGGTTGAGATTGTATCTAATAGTAAGGAGTTGACACTTAAGATCAGGGATGATGGGATAGGAATTCCTTATGAAAACAGGCAGAAGATATTCGAGTTTGGGTTTTCTACCACATATGGCACAGGTTTAGGGCTTAATCATGTTAAAGAAATTCTTGAAAATATTAAAGGAGAAATAATATTGAATGAAAAACTGGAACGCGGCTGCGAGTTTATTATAAAGGTGAAAAAATGAGGCTGAAATTCAATGTTCTTTGCTTTGAAGACAATCCCACTAATATAAGACGTACTCTTAGAATCGTCCGAGGTCACCTTGAAAAATCCGGGTTTGAATTGCACGAATTAGGCACTTATCCAAACAGCGATGAGCTAAAGAACATTATAGATGATGTAAACGCAAAAAGGTTGGATGTGGACTTGATCCTTATGGATTACAAATTGGCAAACGGTGATACAGGTGATTACTTAATAAAAAACATTCGTGACCTGGATTTACTTACCGATATAATTTTTTATTCCCAGGACCCGAATTTTACAAATGAATTAAAAAAAAATGGACCACTTGAAGGTATATATTTTGCCGGTAGGGATACACTCCCGGACAAAGCCGTTCGTGTAATTGATAATTTGTTAAAAAAAGCATTAGACCTTTCGGGTTTTCGCGGCCTTTTTATGGCAGAAACCAGTGAACTGGACGATATGATGCACCATATCATTTTAGAATTTTTGGATGGGGAATTTTTCAAAAACCCGGTAGATGAAAAAAGGGCTATAAAAAAGAAAGCCATGGATAGCTGCTCAAATCAAGAAAAGAGGCTTGAAAAGATCAACGTTGAAAATCCCAATGGAACCCGGGAATTGCTAAAAGAGTTAGGAGCTTACCATAAAGCTATGGCTGTTGCTAGCTTAAAAAAAAGTTTTATAAAAAAAACCAGGACAGGTGAAGCAAGCGACGGTAATTCTAAAAATATTGCCCAAAAATTGTCCGGCAGCCAATTTGACGTCGAACAATACCAAAAAGAAATAGTGACCGTAAGGAACATGTTGGCCCATGCCAGGGAAACCGTGAATGCCAGAGGAGTAAAAGTTTTAAAATCAACCCGCCAAAATAAGGATGATTTTGTTCTTGATGAAGAAAAATCACTGCAGGCAAGACGGGACCTAAAAAAATATTATGAGCTGCTGGGGACTGCCTATAAAACAGTCACCGGGAAAGAATGGGATTAATCGCGTTTCTTTCTCTCGTTCACTTTATAATATTTGCACCTTGAATTTATAGGACAGGCTTTACATAACGGTGCCCTGGCCCTGCATACCAGGGCGGCAAAATCCAAAATCGCCCAATTAATTTGCTGGGGCTGCGGGAGATTAACAATTTTATAAGCTAAGTCCTGGAGGTAAGGATCATAACGAATGTCGGACATCTCCCTGGGACCGAAAAACCGTTCGAGCACCCGGCTCATATTTACATCCAAAAGGGGGAAAGGTTTTCCATAAACCAGCAGCATAATCGCATTGGTGATATATTGACCAAACATAGGGATAGACTCTATCTCTTCCCTGTCGTTAGGGAAGCGTCCTCTCCTTTTTTTCATTTCCCGGGCCAATGCGAAAACCCGTTTTGCTCTCTGTTTTTGTAATCCAATCGGTGTTAATGCTTCTTTTAGTTCTTCTTCGGTCGCCTCCGCCAGCTTACTCCACGAAGGATATTTGTTTATAAAACCGGGGTAAAATCTTGCCGCTGTTCCAGCTTTTGTGCGTTGTAATAATACCTCCGAAATAATTTTTTCATAATTGGACGCGGATTTATTTCTCCAGGGGAAATGCCTCCCTTTATTCTTGAACCAATGGAGTATATTTAAATGAAAATACCCGATTTTTTGTTTATCGACACGTCTTTTTCTATCATTCATATTAGGGAAGTATAAACCAAATCTTACAAAATTTCCATACCAAACTCACTATACGTTCAAAAGTTCTTATTCTATAATGGACCCTTAAAA
>JAGLSW010000644.1 GCA_023135565.1 Candidatus Aminicenantota bacterium
CGGCAGGGCCGCCGGAGGCAAAAAGCTGTTTCGCCGCGGGCTTGCAATAAACACGATTTTCTTTTAAAATAACAACCTGGAGGTTACTTATGAATTTTAAAAATTTTATTTTCGTAACGATTCTAACGGTTTTATTATCGAGCGGTTTTTGTCTAAAAAGCCAAACTAAAATAGACGAAAACCTGTTCAAAGAATTTACTTATCGCAATTTAGGCCCTTTCCGGGCCGGGGCCTGGATCTCAGACATAGCCGTGCCGGAAAACCCGGGGCCGACACATAAATACACGTTCTATGCGGCTTCACGAAACGGCGGCCTGTGGAAAACCGTTAACAACGGCACTACTTTCACTTCTATTTTCGATAATTACGGGGTCAATGCTGTCGGGGCCGTAGAAATAGCGCCTTCTAACCCGGATATAGTCTGGGTGGGAACCGGCGAAGACTCCAACGCCCGCTCAGCCTACTACGGTAACGGCATCTATAAATCTACCGACGGCGGTAAGAGTTTCCAAAATATGGGACTAAAAGATTCCCACCACATCGGCAAAATCTTAATCCACCCGCAAAATCCCGACATCGTTTACGCGGCGGTGATGGGACACCTCTTCTCCTACAACGAAGAACGGGGAGTTTTTAAAACCACGGATGGCGGCAAAACCTGGAAAAAAGTTCTCTACATAAATGAAAAAGTAGGCGTGGTAGACCTGTGTATGAATTTCAAAAATCCGGACGTACTCTACGCTGCTGCCTACGATAAACACCGCTATCCCTGGCATTTCGAAGCCGGTGGCGAAAAAAGCCGCATCTATCGCACTACCGACGGCGGCGAAAATTGGCAAATGCTGACAGAAGGTTTGCCGGGCGGTAATATCGGGCGCATCGGGGTGGATATTCACCGCGCCAACCCGGATATTCTTTACGCGGTCATCCAGAACCTGAACCCCAAACCCGGTTTAAAAAAGAAAACAGACAAAAAATTCGACGCTTTTACCGACCATTCCTACGACGACTTGATCGGCGGCGAAGTTTACCGTTCCGACAACGGCGGCGACAACTGGCGCAAAGTGAGCGGGCCGGGCATCGACGTCAGCGGCAAAGCAGCCTACTCTTTTAACGAGATCAATGTCGATCCCAAGGACCCCGATAAGGTCTATATCGTGGCGGTAGAACAGTTGTATTCCCACGACGGCGGCAAAACCTGGCCGGGCTGGAAAGATTGGCGGGAAAGGAAGTTGTTCCGCAATAATTTCGGCGACGTGCGCACTTTCTGGATCGACCCGGCAGACCCGCAGCACATGATGTTGGGCAGCGACGGCGGTTTGTATAGTTCCTGGGACGAGGGTAAAACCACTTTCCATTATTACAATATCCCCATGGGCGAAATCTATGCCATCGCCGTAGACAACCAGGACCCCTATAATATTTACGCCGGTCTCCAGGATCACGAAGTCTGGAAAGGGCCGGTCAACAGTTGGTCCGGCAGCGTGGGTTTAGAAGATTGGGTGATCGTGGGCATGTGGGACGGTATGTACTCGGCAGTCAACCCGGAAAACAACCGCTGGTACTATTTTACCACCCAGTTCGGTAAACACCACCGGGTGGACCAGTCGAAAGGCGAGCGGGTGGAGATCATGCCTGAAGCGCCCGCGGGCCAGCCTCCTTACCGTTATACCTGGAACACCCCTATCGTCTTATCTCCCCACAACGGCGATATCGTTTACACCGCCGGGCAGATGCTGCTGCGTTCTTTAGACCGGGGCGACACCTGGGAAGAGATCAGCCCGGATTTGAGTTATAACGACCCGGAGAAAATCGCCGGTAAAGGACATATCATGTTCTGTACCATCGTTACCATTTGCGAATCACCTAAAAAACCGGGGGTGATCTGGGTAGGCACCGATGATGGCCGGGTTCACCTGACTAAAGATCACGGCGCTCATTGGGAAGAGCAAACCGCCCGGATCGCCGCAGTCGGGGGGCCGGCGCACACCTGGGTAAGCCGGGTGTTAGCTTCCAACTATAATACCGGCACGGCCTATGTGACCAAAACGGGCTACCGGGAAGATGTGTTTAAACCTTTTATTTACCGGACGAAAGATTTCGGTAAAAGCTGGCAAGACATTGCCGGGAACTTGCCTGATACACCGGTTTCGGTGATTTTTGAAGACCGGGTGAATCCTGATCTCCTGTTTGTAGGCACCGACAAAGGCGTTTATTTTACGTTGAACGGCGGTGGGGAGTGGCTGGCGTTGAAGAACAACATGCCGCCGGTGCCGGTCAGGGACCTGTTGGTGCATCCGCGGGAAAAAGACTTAGTGGTAGGCACTTATGGCCGCGGTCTCTGGGTCACGAACATATCGCCTTTACAGCAGTTGAACGAAGATATTTTACAAAAAGATTTTTTTCTTTTCGATATAGTGGCGAAACCGGTGAACAACCGGTCGCAGAGGTCCGACTGGGGTAATTACGATATGACCGGGGACGCTCATTTGCGTACGCCCAATGAAAGAAACGGGCTGCATATTTTTTACTATATAAAGAAAAAAAGCGCCGAAGCGCCGCGGCTTTTCGTCCATGATATGGATGGAAAAGAGATCGCTACTCTAAAAACAAAAAACGAACCGGGAATTCACAGGATCACCTGGAATTCTCCTAAGAAGCAGCCGGGCACTTACCGTTTTATTCTCAAGTGGGGAAAAAGAGAGATCATCAAGAAAGGCATCTTAAAGCCGCGCCTCATCTTCCCTGTAGGCCCCACAGGGAGTCAATGAGCCGCTTCGCAGCAGAAGCCAATGATGAACGTTTCGCAGGTAGAAAAACGTATCGCTCATGAAAAGTTTTGGGAGTCCAGAACCCTTTTTCAAAAGGGTTTTGGCCGCCGGAGGCAATCCCACATGCGTGAGGGAGCGTTTAGGGGCAATAGTCGTAAGAATTGTTTTGGACTGTCCACTTTTCTTATTATTAAAGTTTTAAAAACGTATCTACATCTATTCCCGCTTGCCTTATTATAGCCCTTAACGTCCCTTCGGGGATAGATCCCGGATGATTGGGAATCGTAGTACGTTTGCCGGTTTCAGTATTTTTCCAGATTTCATGACTGCCTTTTGCATAACGATCAAACTCAAATCCGGCCTTCCTCAGCTTTTTAACGGCAGCCCGGTAGTTAAAGCCGTAAAGCCTGCCCAACCTTAAGTCCCCACAGGGATAGCTACATCGACCTTAAATCTTTTTTCTTTAACAGACCGAAACGGAGACTCGAAACCATCTTCTAAATAAGAATCATAAAGCTTACGGGCGACATCTTTCGCAATATCAACTGTTTCGTCGATGGTCCTGCCCTGGGCCACAAGCCCGGGAACATCTTCACTGGTACCGAGGTAAACACCCTCGGGCAGTTTTTCTATATCCAATCTAAAAATAATTTCCATGTTTACCTCCGCTCTTAGTATGCAATATTAGCCCCTTTTTGTCAACACTTTTCCTTCTTTCTCGATAAAGAATCAATGGGTTTCAGGTCTTGTCTTGCCGCATTTTTTTACTTTGCTCAAAAATCCATGGAAAGATAATGAGTCGTTTCGTCAAAATTTGTTGACAGAATTATTAAAAGATGTTATCTTAAGATTAGAAGTTATCATGGAAAAATTTACTGCTGTTTATGAAAAAATGAACGATGGCTGGATCGGATATGTAGAAGAATTATCCGGCGCAAACACCCAGGGGAAAACCAGGGATGAGGTTAAGGAGAATTTAAAAGAAGCTGTTCAGCTTATTATCGAAGCCGATAGAGAATTGGCCCGCCGCGAAGTTATCGACAGAAACGTCATAAGAGAGGAATTGTTAGGCGCTGTTTAATGAAACGGAGCGCCTTAATAAAACATTTAAGAAAGAATAAGTGTAAATTATTCCGGGAAGGCGGGAAACATACGATTTTTTGGAACCCTGAAAAGCGGAATATCTCGACTATCCCCAGGCACAATGAAATTTACGGATAGGCTTGCAGTTAAAATTTGTAGAGACCTCGATATACCATCTATAAAAAAATAACCTTTTTGCAGAGACGCCGCAGGCAAAAAACTTTGAACGCGAATTCTACTATGAAAAAAGGCGCTGTAGAGAACCTAAAAAAACTCCTTTAAGGGCTTGACATACATCATAGATGGATTCTCAAAAACTTTTGTTAAAAAAACCGAGAAACATTACCCTGCTGCGATGCAGCTTATCGCCTCCCCGTTCGCACGGGGTTGCGGACGTCTTCCTCTTTGTGGTATAATAAAATTTACAGCACATTGTGGGGAAACCCTCTATTATCAACAATTTTTGGGTTTCCAGGACAGTGCTGCCGGATAGCGAAAATGAACAAAGTCAGCACCAAACACAATTATACGGAGTTAGAGCATACCCCCTTAAGCGGGTATCTTCATCCCCTGTACGCCGCTTCTTTTGCCTCCATCGGGCAGCCTCTGGATTTGGAATTCTCGAAAGGCCGGATATTAAAACGTCCCGTATTCGACAGCGGCTTATTCGACGGCATGGGGGTATATCCTTTTTTGTGCTGTACATATTGGACCGAGTTGGAACGCGACCTGGAGCGCCTGCAAAAAGAACTCATTAGTTTCTCTTTTGTCAGCGATCCTTTAGGCAATTACGATGCGAACCGGCTGGAAAAAATATTCAGCGATAAGTTTCAGCCTTTCAAAACCCACTATGTGATCGAATTGGCAAAATATGACCGGGATTTACTGCCTGCCAATCATAAAAGAAACATCAAAAAAAACCGCGATAAAGTAACGATAGGGACGGTAGCCAAACCCCTCTCTTGTCTCGACCAATGGAACCGGCTCTATGAAAACCTGGCCAAACGGCACCGTATCGAGGGGATATTAACTTTTTCCGAAGCGGCATTCGCGAAGCAGCTCCGCGTACCGGGGATACATGTTTTCCAGGGCAGCGTTGGAAATGAGATAGACGGCATGTTATTATGGTACAGGCAGGGAGCAGCCGCTTATTATCATCTCGGCGCTTTCAGTCCTATAGGCTATGAAATGAACCTGTCTTTTAAGCTTTTCGATTATGCCATCGGCTATTTTAAGGAAATGGGCCTGGAAAGGCTCAATTTAGGCGGCGGAGCAGGCGTCGCAGAGAATCCCGGCGATGGGCTGGCGCGGTTTAAAAAGGGCTGGTCCAACAGCACCCGGAGCACCTATTTTTGCGGTAAAATATTCGACAAAGAAAAATACAGGGAAATCGCGGAGAAGCGTAAATTATCGGGCAGCCGGTATTTTCCCGCCTATCGTGAAGGAGATTTCGGTTGACATGAACACAGGAAGACAAAAAGAATTCCGGCGCAACACCGACCTGGAAACGCTGCTGGCAGAGTTGAACGGCCTGCTGGCCCCGGTGGAACAGGAAATCATCGCAACAAAAACAAAACCCGCCTACCCGGTAGTATTGATAGTCGGCGCTCCCCGGTCGGGAACCACCCTGTTGATGCAGTGGCTGGCCGGGTTAAACTATTTTGCTTATCCCAGCAACCTGCTGTCGCGGTTTTACGGCTGCCCCTATATCGGGGCTAAAATCCAACGCCTGCTGCTGGATCCCAAATTCAATTTTAACGATGAGTTTAGTGATTTTGGCGGTAAGATCGATTTTTCGTCCAATTTAGGAAAGACGCAGGGTATCCTGTCGCCCAATGAATTCTGGTATTTCTGGCGCCGTTTCTTTTCTTTTGGAGAGATCCAGTATTTAGATAAGCAGCGCCGGGCGCAGGTGAACAGCAAGTCTTTTTTAGCGGAACTGGCAGCCCTGGAAGCAGCATTTGAAAAACCCTTCGCCATGAAAGGGATGATTATCAACTGGAATATCCCCTTCGTGGCGGAAATACTGAAAAAAGTCTTGTTTATATATGTGTACCGGGAACCGCAGCATAATGCGCAGTCCCTGCTGCAGGCCAGGGTAAAATTTTTCGGCACCGAAGAGAGCTGGTACTCTTTCAAACCGCCCGAGTACTCAGAATTGCAAGACCTCCCCGCTGTAGAGCAGGTATGCGGTCAGGTGCACTATACCAACCGGGCCATCAGGGAAGGTTTGCGCCGGGTAGACTCCTCGAAATGGATCGAAACATCCTACGAGGAATTTTGTACTGCCCCCGGGCGCTTGTTTTCCCAGATCAAGGAGAAATTTTCCCGGCAGGGATACGAAGTAGGCTGGGACTATAAGGGGCCGCGGTCTTTTGAATCCACCAATCGAAATAAATTCCCCCAGGCCAGGGTCGAAAAAATAATCGCCGCCGGCAAAAAATTTCCCGGCCCTGCATAAGTGGTGTATATTATCATGAAAAAAAACATAGACAACTTAGCTATTTTTTCCGGCGTTCCGCTGTTTGAAAAGACCCTGCCCACAGGCAGGACGGTAGACAAAAAAACCATCGACGAAATAACCGGGTTTTTTGCTTTTATAAATGACGGCAGCGGTGAAATTAAAAAAAAACTGCGCCCAATCAGCGCTAATCGCTGATCGAAGTCCAATGAGCGCTGAACAAAGACTTATCATCCACAAAACTTTTGATTATGGTTTTTTTTCTGAAAATAACAACCGGGAGCGGTAAAATCATGAACTTAATCGAAAAAATAAAAAAAATCCCCGGCGGGATTACCTGGCGGGCTGAACGTTACTGGAAGGAGTATATTTTGAAATTGCCGCTTCATACGCGGCGCTTCTTCGTATTAAGGACACGGGCTTTAAAAGAGAAAAGGCAGCTCCTAACAGCCCGGGGAAAATACGGCCACCTTTACAAAAAAGACGATAACCCTCTGGTCAGTGTCACTATCCCTACCTGGAACCGGGGCAAACTGCTGACCGAAAAAGTGCTGCCCAGGGTCCTGGCGCAAACCTATCAAAACATCGAAGTGGTCATCGTGGGCGATCACTGCACCGACGACACAGCGGAGCGAATTGCCGCCTTAAATGATACCAGGATTCGTTTTTTGAACCTGGATAAACGGGCCGAATACCCCCAGGATAAACATCATCGTCACATGTCGGCCGGGGCGATACCCAATACCAAAGCCCACTCCCTGGCCCGGGGGCTGTGGCTGGCCCATGTGGACGACGACGACGTCTGGGAATTGGACCACCTGGAATCTTTGCTGCGTTTTGCCAGGGGAAAAGACCTGGAAATAGCCTGGGGCAAAATGAGCTACGAATATGCTCCCGGCGAATGGGACGTACAGGGCAGCCCGGAGTTCAAGAAATACGACATCCCCCATTCCACGGTGATGATGCGCACCTATCTCAGGTTGTACAAACCCGAACCGAAAACCTGGAAATTAGAAATGGGCGGCGACCGGCATCGTTTACGGCGGATGTATTATTCGGGAGTGCGCGGAGGTTTCCTCGACAAAATCGTTACCCTTGGACCTTTGCGTCCAGGTACTACCAAACAGTGGGCTTTGGCCGAAGACCGCGAAGTAATCTAAATATCCGTCAAAAATACCGAACCAGCTCCTGAAGCAAATATAAAAACAAAGAACATGCACCTGAATCTTTCTTAAACAAAAGTTTTGTTCAAACTTTTACAAAAGTTTGGCC